>CAKTSC010000138.1 GCA_934597465.1 uncultured Dysosmobacter sp. | reverse complement strand
CTCGTATAGAGGGTGAATGCATTCAAACGAGGTCGATCCAACATGGAACAGGAAAACTTTGAGCGGGCGGCGGAGCGCTGGCAGGACACGGTGTTCCGGCTGGCGCTGCACCAGCTGGGCTCCTTCGCCGATGCCGACGACGCCGTGCAGGAGGTCTTCCTCCGGCTGTGGCGGCAGGAGCGGGACTTTGAATCCGACGAGCATCTGCGGCGCTGGCTTCTCCGGGTGACGGTGAACTGGTGCCGGGATCAGCTGCGCAGTCCCTGGCGGCGGCGCAGGGTGGACTGGGACAGTCTCGAAAACCAGCCTGCCTTTGAGGCGCCGGAGCAGGGGGAGCTCTACCGGGCGGTGATGAGCCTGCCGGAGAAGTACCGCACCGTGCTGGATCTATTCTACTACGAGGAGCTCTCCGTCCGGGAGATCGGGGAGGTGCTGGGGCTCGGTCAGAGCGCCGTCACCACCCGGCTCAGCCGGGCGCGGAAGCTCCTGCGGGAACGTTGGGAGGCATGGCAGGATGACGAATAAGGAAATGTATCAGGCGACCTTTTCCCAGATCCATGGGAAGGTAAGGGCGGAGGACTTCCCCCGGCGGAGGCGGCGGAGCCCCCGCACCCTGGGGGTGCTGGCGGCGGCGATCCTTCTGGTGGCCGCTCTGGGCGCCACGGCGGTGGCGGAGGACTGGTTCGGTCTGCGGCAGGCGGCCCTGCCCCAGGGCAGCGGCAGCGGCACGGAGGAGGGCGTGGAGCTCCTCTCCCTCCAGGGCTGGTTTGGAAGCCCCGAGCACCAGGCCGCCGCGGACTGGCAGGATTTCCTGAACCACTACGATGATGGCGGGGCCCTGGAGGCCATCGGCAACGGGGACACGGGGCTTTCGGAGCGCTATCTCCCCTACGGCGTCTGGACGCAGGAGATGGCGGACGCCCTGGACGGCATCGCGGAGAAGTATGGGCTCGCCCTCCATCAGGACAGCACCGTCTATGACGACACCGTCTCCTTCCTGGCGGTCACGGGGGATTTCATTGATGAAAATCTCATCTATCCCGGCTATGCCTACCCGGACGGCACCTTCCAGTGCGACGGCGGCTGGGTGGCCGCGGACGGCGTGGAGCGGGGCTTCCAGCTCCGGCGGACGGTGAAGGGGGTCTTTGACGAGGTCTATCTCAACATCGGCGACGCCGACGCCTACCGCCAGTGGGTCTACGAGACGGCGGAGGGGGTGTCCCTCCTGCTGGCGGAGCGGGCGGACGGCAGCCGCGCCCTGATCCTGGCCGACCGGCCGGAGAGCTTCGTGGCCGTGAACATCCTGGGGACGGAGGAGCCCCTGGCGCGGGAGGATCTGGAGGCGTTCGCCGAGGGGATCGACTTCTCGATCCTCTGATCTCTCGCCCCGGGGGCCGCTTCCGCGGCCCCCGGGCTTTCCCCCAAGTACCTGCCGGAGTGATATCGACATTTCCCCCGGCAGGCATTATCATGAGCCATTCTCAATGCCTGCCGGACTGACACCGGCGCTTCCTTCCCGTCCGCGCGGAAAGGGAAGGCCCGACCCCCGAAGGAGGATCCATGAAACTCAAACAAGTCGAAAAAAATCACATTCTCTGTGCCGTGGCAGAGAGCCGTGAGCCCGTGATCACGGACGCCCGCTCCGCGTTGGAGCTTCTGATGACCGCCCGCTATGAGGCCGGGACGAAGAACCTCGTCCTCGCCAAGGAACAGGTCGCGGAGCGCTTCTTCATCCTGAGCTCCGGGCTTGCCGGAGAAGTCCTGCAGGCGTTCGTCAACTATGGCGGGCGCGTCGCCATTTACGGGGACTACTCCCACTACACCAGCAAGCCGCTGCGTGACTTCCTCTACGAAAGCAACCAGGGCAGAGATGTCTTCTTCCCCGCCACCGAGGCCGAAGCCATCGACCGCCTGACCCGCTGACCCCCCGCCCTTTGGCGGGGGCTTTCCTTTTTCCCCGCTCTGTGGTAAACTATATTTTATCTCCCATCCACCTTACCGTTCATGAAGGAGGTCTCCATGAAAAAACTGCTCTCCGCGCTGCTGACGGCGCTGCTGCTCCTCTCCCTCACCGCCTGCGGCGATGGTCCCGCCCCCGCCGCCTCCTCCGCCCCGGCGGCAAGCTCCGGCGCCGCCTCGTCCCAGGAGCCCGCCCCGCCCCCGGAACCCACGCCGGAGGAGTTGGCCGCCCAGCAAATTGAGGACACCCTCGCCTCCCTGAGCCTTGCCCAGAAGGTGGGGCAGCTTTTCTTCGTCCGCTGCCCGGCGGAGGGCGCGGCGGAGGACGTGACGGAGTACCACTTAGGCGGCTACCTCCTCTTCGGCCGGGACTTCCAGGACGCCCAGGGCGCCTGGCTCACGGCGGACGCGGTCCGCGCCAATATCCAGAGCTATCAAACCGCCGCCGAGGGCGACAGCGGCGTCCCCCTTCTCATCGGCGTGGATGAGGAGGGCGGCACCGTGGTCCGGGTCAGCCGGAACCCCCTGCTGCGGGAGCGCAAGTTCTCCTCCCCCCAGAAGCTCTATGCCGCCGGGGGGCTGGACGCCGTCGTGCGGGACGCCGGGGAGAAGGACGCGCTGCTCTCGTCCCTGGGCATCAACGTGAACCTGGCCCCGGTCTGCGATGTCTCCACCGATCCGGAGGACTTCATCTATGACCGGGCCTTCGGCCAGGACGCCGCCGCCACGTCGGCCTACGTCTCCGCCGTGGTATCCCGGATGCGGGGGGACGGCATGGGCAGCGTCTTAAAGCACTTCCCGGGCTATGGGAACAATGTGGACACCCACACGGGCATCGCCCGGGACAGCCGGGACTATGAGACCTTCGAGAGCTCGGACTTCCTGCCCTTCCAGGCGGGCTTCGCCGCCGGGCAGGGCACCGCGGCAGTCCTCGTGAGCCACAACATCGTGGAGTGCATGGACGCGGAGCTGCCCGCCTCCCTCTCCCCCGCCGTCCACCGGGTGCTGCGGGACGAGCTGGGCTTTTCCGGCGTGGCCATGACCGACGACCTGGCCATGGACGCCGTGCAGGCCTACGCCGGGGACGGGGCCGTGGCCGTGATGGCCCTGCAGGCCGGGAACGACCTCATTCTCACCACAGACTACCAGACCCAGATCTCTGCCGTGCTCTCCGCCGTGGCGGAGGGGACGCTCTCCGAGGCGGACATCGACGCCGCCTGCCGGAGGGTGCTCCAGTGGAAGCAGGCCCTGGGGCTGCTGGGCTGAGGGAACCTTTTTCGCCTTTTTGTCGTCTAAACCATCAGAGAACCCCCGAAGTCATTGCCGGCTGTCCGTGGACAGGCGGCCCGGAGGAAAGGAGTTTTCCATGGAACGAACGACGAAGCGCACTCTGCGGATCCTGCTGGCGCTGGTGCTGGCGGTCTCGGCCCTGACGGTCTCCGCTCTGGCGGACAGCGGGCCCTCCCCCTATCTCAGCGTCCGGGTGGAGAACCCCCCGGCGGAGGGGTACTACCTGGATCTTCTCTGGGAGCCCAGCGGGCCGGAGGCCACGGCGGAGTACGACGGACTGGAGTGGAGCTATCCGGAGGATGGCGGCTCCGCGCCGGATCCGGCGCTGCTGGCCGCCCTGCGCGCCGCCGTGCCGGAGGGCTGGCACGCCTGCACGGCGGAGGGCACCCCCACCCCCATGTACGGCGACCTCGTCGGCCGGGCGGGGGGCCACGGGACGCGCGTCCACAGCTTCCACTACGCGGGGCTGCCGGAGCTCTGCCGGGTGCTGATGGTGACGGAGAGCGGCGAGAGCTGGTGCTCAGAGCCCTTCCTGCGGCGGACGGTGCAGTCCTCCGTGACGGTGGACTGGGCGGCGGGGACGCTGGAGACCCCGGCATTCTGGCCCTCGGTGCTGGCGCAGTTTCTCTGCACGCTGATCCCCACCCTGGTCATCGAGGGGGCGCTCTTCGCCCTCTTCCGCTACCGGGAGAGGCGGAGCTGGCGCTGCTTCCTGTGGGTGAATCTCGCCACCCAGGGGGGCCTGGCGGCGTTTCTGGCGGGGAAATCCCTTATGGAGGGCGTTCACTGGAACTTTATCGTGACCTTTGTGCCCCTGGAGATCGGTATTTTCCTGGTGGAGCTGGCACTGTACTTCTGCTATCTGAAGGAGGGGAGTAAGGGGAAGGCCTTTGGGTATACCCTCTGCGCCAACGCGGGCTCCGCGCTCTTCGGGAAGTGGCTGCTGGGGCCGGTTTGGGAGTGGATGATGAGTCTGTGAGGGGACGGTCGTCTGACGGAGGAATTCAGGCGGGGGAATTGAGAATTGAGAATGGAGAATGGCACTGCGGGGGACGTAGGACGAAGGACGGGGGGCGGGCGGCCACGCAGGGCCGCCCCTACGGGGTGTCGTAGGGTTGTTGGAACCAACGGAGTTGGTTTTTGCGGAAGTCTGGCGGCCGGGGCGGGGCCCGCCCCCTACACGGTTAACGGAAGTGCCTGCGGCGGGGCGATGTACCTAAGGCATGGCTTCCGCCGGCCAAATTTCGGAACGAAATTTGGAGCGTCAGTCATAGGCATCGGCCCCTACGAAAGAGATTGGGGCGGCGGGGACGCCGCCCCCTACGGAGGGGACGGGGGCGGATTGCCGCGTCGGCCTGCGGCCTCCTCGCAATGACAGGGGTTTTTGTCATTCCGGGGCTCGGAGCGACGCACCTGGGGTGATGGTTATGGCAAGCCGTTCTTTTGTTGGCGGTTTGGTTTGCGCGGGCATGTCCGGGCGGCCACATAGGGCCGCCCCTACGGGGATAACG
>CAKTSC010000137.1 GCA_934597465.1 uncultured Dysosmobacter sp. | reverse complement strand
CTACCATCCCGCGGGGGACACGGAAGACCTGGAGGCTTTCTACCAGGCCCTTTGTGCCCGCCTGGAAGCCGCGGAGTAGGAACTTTGAAACAATGAACCCCCGCCCTCCGGCGAAAGCCGGAGGGCGGGGGCCTTTTCGCGTTTTCTCAGCAGAGCTTGGCGCCGGCGGGGATGGCGTCGTCCACCATGATGAGGTGGAGCTTCTCCTCGCCCTTCTCGGTGTGGACGGCGGAGAGCAGCATGCCGCAGCTCTCCTGGCCCATCATCTTGCGGGGGGGCAAGTTGACGATGGCCACTAAGGTCTTGCCGATGAGCTGCTCCGGCTCGTAGAACTTGTGGATGCCGGAGAGGATCTGGCGGTCGGTGCCGCTGCCGTCGTCCAGGGTGAAGCGGAGGAGCTTCTCGCTCTTCTTCACGGCCTGGCAGTCCTTCACCTTCACGGCCCGGAAGTCGGACTTGCAGAAGGTGTCGAAGTCCACCTTCTCCTCCGTGAAGGGCTTGATCTCCAGGGGAGGCAGGGCGGCCTTGCGGGCGGCCTCCTCCGCGGCGGCCAACTGGGCCAGGGCGGCCTCGGCGTCCACCCGGGGGAAGAGGTTCTCGCCCTTGGTGACGGCCCCGCCCTCGGGCAGGACGCCCCAGCGGCCGGCGCTGTCCCAATCCCGGCAGCTGCGGGGGGCGCCGATCTGCTCGAAGAGCTTGCCGCAGCTCTCCGGCATGAAGGGGGAGAGGAGGATGCCGCAGATGCGGGTGGCCTCCAGCAGGTTATAGAGGACGTGGGCGAGACGGTCGCCATTCTGATCCATGCTCTTGGCGAGAGACCAGGGGGCGGTCTCGTCGATATACTTGTTGGCCCGCTGGATGACCCGGAAGGTGTCCGCGAGAGCGGTGTGGGGGGCGAAGCTCTCCATGTCCTTCTCGTACTTGTCCCGGAGATCCAGGGCCGCGCAGATGAGCTCCACGTCGTACTTCACGGGGTCGCCCTCGGGGAAGTTGAAGCTGAGCTCCACGCCGCTGCCGACCTCCCGGGCCTGCTGGTAGATATAGCTGAGCTGCTGCTCATCCTCCGTCGCGCCGCTGCCGTGGGGGAGCTTGCCGCCGAAGTACTTATTCACCATGGCGGTGGTGCGGGAGACCAGGTTGCCGAGATCGTTGGCAAGGTCGGTGTTGATGGTCTGGATCAGGAGCTCGTTACTAAAGCTGCCGTCAGAGCCGAAGGGGAAGGTGCGCATCAGGAAGAAGCGCAGGGCATCCACCCCGAACTGCTGGGCGAGAAGGTAGGGATCCACCACGTTGCCCTTGGACTTACTCATCTTGCCGCCGTCCAGCAGCAGCCAGCCGTGGCCGAAGACGTGCTTGGGCAGGGGCATCTCCATGCTCATCAGCATGGCGGGCCAGATAATGGAGTGGAAGCGGACGATCTCCTTGCCCACGATGT
The DNA here is from genome assembly GCA_934597465.1 of uncultured Dysosmobacter sp. GTDB lineage: Bacteria > Bacillota > Clostridia > Oscillospirales > Oscillospiraceae > Oscillibacter. Next base: position 3,399 of record CAKTSC010000137.1, on the reverse strand, counting down.
GGACATCGGCGGGCCAGTACCTGCCGTAATCGTCGTACTTTTCGTTCAGGAAGCCGAGAGCGGTGGTGTAGTTGAAGAGAGCGTCCACCCAGACGTAGACCACATGGCCGGGGTCAAAGTCCACCGGGATGCCCCAGGTGAAGCTGGTGCGGGAGACGCAGAGATCCTCCAGGCCCGGCTTGATGAAGTTGTTCACCATCTCGTTGACCCGGGAACGGGGCTGCAGGAAGTCCGTGTTCTCCAAAAGATCCCGCACCCGGTCAGCGTACTTGCTGAGGCGGAAGAAGTAGGCCTCCTCCTCGGCGTCCTGCACTTCCCGGCCGCAGTCGGGGCATTTGCCGTCCACCAGCTGGCTCTCCGTCCAGAAGCTCTCGCAGGGCTTGCAGTACTTGCCCTTGTAGGTGCCCTTGTAGATGTCGCCCTTGTCGTGCATCTTTTTGAAGATCTTCTGGATGGCCTCCACATGGTAGTCGTCCGTGGTGCGGATGAAGCGGTCGTTGCTGATGTTCATCAGCTTCCAGAGATCCAGCACGCCGCCGGGGCCTTCCACGATCCTATCCACGAACTCCTTGGGGGTGACGCCGGCGGCGGCAGCCTTGTCCTCGATCTTCTGGCCGTGCTCGTCGGTGCCGGTGAGGAAGAGGACATCCTCGCCCTTGAGGCGGTGGTAGCGGGCGATGGCGTCCGTCGCCACGGTGCAGTAGGTGTGGCCGATGTGCAGCTTGTCGGAGGGGTAGTAGATGGGGGTGGTGATATAGAACTTCTTCTGTTCCATGGCGAACCTCTTTCCCTGCCCGCTCCGAATGGAAGAGGGGCAGACTCACATAGTATACCCTTTAATATAGCACCCCTTGCCCCGGCTTGCAAGGCTTTGGGAAAGAAAACCCCGCCGGGAGGGCGGGGTTTTCCGGGGGTCAGTCCCGGCAGGTGAGGTGGGCCTTCTCCAGGGCCATCACCAGGATGGGCACCAGGATTAGCTGCAGGAGGATGCCGGGCACGGCGCTGGTGACGGCCCCGGCCCAGAAGGCGGAGAAGCCGAAGACCGAGGGCTGCAGTCCCGCGCAGAGGAAGCGCACCGCGCCCCAGACCAGGCGGCCGCCGATCATGGCCAGGATCAGAGAGAGGTAAATGCTGCTCTTCCTTCTGGGCAGGCGGCGGGAGAGCCAGCCGCAGAGGGCGCCGTAGGCCGCCAGCTCAAAGGCCATGCAGAAGGCCATGGGGTAGAACACCGGCATGTGGAAGAGGGCCGAGCGCAGCAGCGGGGCCAGGAAGCCCACGGCCAGGCCCCAGGGCCAGGAGCAGAGGAAGCCGCACAGCAGCACCGGCAGGTGCATGGGCAGGAGCATCTTTCCGATCTGGGGGATCTGCCCCGTCAGGAAGGGCAGCACCAGGCAGAGGGCCAGGGCCATGGCCGAGTAGGCCAGGCGGCGGAGGGGGAGGGAACGTTTCATGGGAGTGTCCTTTCCGTACCGGCGGCGGTCTCTTCGCCGCGAAAAAAGGCGCCTGCCGCCCCTGCTGGAGCGGCAGACACCTTCTGGTATCTGCAAATTCGTAGTTTGATGGAGCGCGGGGAAAATGCGCCGTCCGCCGCGGGGAGCGCGGAGGCAGAGGGCCGGGGACGCGGCGGGGAAACGCCGTCCGCCGGGGCATCCCGGGCCCGGGCCGAGACCGGAGGCTGCTGCCTCCCCGCCGCCCTTCTGAGCGGCAGGGAGAGTATAGCAGAGAACGGGGGAAATTGCAAGGGGCCCCTCACTTGCTGACGCCCTGGAGGAGGCCGGCCAGCTGGCGGGCGAAGAGGCGGGCGGCCAGAGCGGCCTCCTCGGGGGCGTTGCCGGCGGCCCCCACCTCCACCAGGAGGGAGCCTGTGGCGGCGTGCTGGTTATAGCGGGACTTCCGCAGGAGGATGGGGCGCATGAGGGTGGGCTCCTGGCCGGCGATCTGGTTTTGCAGGGCGGCGGCCAGGCGGAGGTTCTCCATCCAGTTGGGGTGGGGCAGGCCGCTGCCGTCGCTGCCCACCACTAAGGTCAGCTGGGCGGCGGTGCCCTCCGCCGTCTCGGCCACCACCTTGTATTCGTTCCCCTCGGTGTCCTCGATGGCGTCCCGGTGGACATCCAGGATGAAGCGGATGGAGGGGTACTCGGCGAGAGCCGTCTCGATGGCGGCCAGCGACCGGTCGTAGGCCCCGGAGTAGCTGGGGTAGTCGTAGAGCGTGCGGTCATGGAGCACCGGGATCCCGGCCTTCTCCAGCTCCTCCGCCATGGCGTCCCCCGCCGCCACCACGTTATAGCGGCTGTCGGTGCTGCGGTGGCTGCCGGAGTAGAGGATGTCCGCCCCGGGGGCGGGGGTGTAGCACTCGCTGCCGTGACTGTGGAGGATCAGCACCTGGGGGCCGCTCTCCCCGCTGAGCCGGGCGGAGAAGGGCTTCATGACCTCCGCGACGGAGAGGGCGTCCGGCCGGGTGGAATGGATGTAGGCCAGTCCCGCCACGGTGTAGCCCTCCTGGGTGGTGGGGATCAGCGTCCGGGCGGGAACGCCGTTGTCCGCGGCGGGCTGGACGGTGACGGGGGTCTCCCGCACGGGCTCGGTGGTGTCCGGCGGCTCCTGGCCGGAGCTGTCCGGGGCGGGTTCGTCCCGCCGGGAGCGGAGCTCCGCCACCTGCCGCCGGGCAGAGAGCAGCATGGGGGACTCCCCGATGGTCAGCACCGTGGGGACGCTGAGGGCGTCCCCGCCGGAGAGATCCCCCAGCTCCCAGCGGAGCAGGGCTACCGGCAGCTCCCGCCCCAGGGCGTCCAGGGCCCCGGCGGGACTGCTGGAGCCCGCCGTGACGGAGGCCGCCCAAAGGGTGGCCCCCGCCAGGGCCAGGGCCCCCAGCCGGGGGGCCAGCGTATGGGTCTTCATCCTTCCTCCCTCCCTTTCGGGACAAGTCTATGCGCCGGGGCGGCGGGGTATGACGGGACGGAGTGCGGCGGAGGATGGGCGAGGTTGGCCGTGGTTGGGAGCGCGGGGCGGCTTTCCTGCCGGGAGGTTGGATGGGGCGGTGGGGGTATCTCCCTCGGATTGCCGGGGCGGCACGGCTTCCCTCGGGCCTGGCTGGGATGGGCCGCTTCCCTGCCGGGCGTTTGCCGGGGGTAGAGCGCTTCCCTGCCGATGGGGGTTGGATGGGGGGAGCTCCCCTCGGTCTTTCGGCGGAAAAGTTTTTTCGGAAAATTTGAGATTTCCTCTTGACATTCCGGAAAACTGTGCTATTGTATTACTTGCTTAAGACAACAAGACAGTAACACAACAGTACAAGCGATGATACCAACGACGGAGGTGGCGGAAATGCAGTGGCAGTTTTCCAATGACGCGCCCATCTACGCCCAGCTGATCCGCGGCGTACAGATCCGCATCGTGGCGGGG
>CAKTSC010000136.1 GCA_934597465.1 uncultured Dysosmobacter sp. | reverse complement strand
CTTGTCATAGGCGTCCACCCGGATCTCGCTCTTGCCTACGATACTCACAGGGCATTCCTCCTCTGAAATGGTACCTGACGGGATTGACTTTCTCCCGCCGGAGTGGATATACTGGACATACTAGACCCAAGGGGGGATCTTACTTGAAACACGATGGAAAGCCCGGCTGCGTGGTGCTGGCAGCAGGCAGCGCCCGCCGCTTCGGCGGCAACAAGCTCACGGCGACGGTGGAGGGGGTGGCCCTCATCCGCCGGGCCCTCTCCGCCGTTCCGGCGGAGCGCTTCGCCCGGGTGGCGGTGGTGACCCAGTACCCGAAGATCCTGGCGCTTGCCAAGGACTTTGCCTTTACCCCCATCCCAAATGAAGCGCCGGAGGCGGGGGTCAGCCGCAGCATCGCCCTAGGCCTCGCGGCCCTGGGGGACTGCCCGGGGGCCCTCTTCCTGGTAGCGGATCAGCCGCTTTTGCGGCGGGAGAGCGTGGACGCTCTCGTGACGCTCTGGCAGGAGCAGCCGGAGGGCATCGCGGCCCTGGGCCACGGCGGCGTCCGGGGAAACCCCTGCCTTTTCCCCGCCCGGCTCTTCCCGGAGCTGCTGGCCCTCACCGGTGACCGGGGAGGGGCCGCCGTCATCCGGCGGCACGAAGGGCTTTTGACCCTGCTGGAGGTGGACGCCCGGGAGCTCCGCGACGCCGACACGCCGGAGGCGCTGGCGGCTATCCGGGCCGAGGCAGCGGGGGAAAACTGAATTTCCGGTAGGACGGCGGCGCTCCGCCGTCTTACTTTTTGCTGTAAGGGGTGTTGGCCAGGGGCAGCGCCGTCCGGCGCTCCCCGTCGAAGCGGAAGTAGGCGTCTGCGATGGCCGGAGCCGTGGGGATGGACGTGATCTCCCCGATGCCGATGGCTCCCTTTGCCAGCTCCAGGCCCGGCTTCTCGATGATAATGGGCAGGATCTCCGGGATCTGGTTGGCCCGGAGCAGCCCCAGGGTGCCGTACTTGGCCGTGGGCTTGCAATCCACCAAGGGGTAGCGCTCCGTCAGGGCATAGCCCATGCTCATCACCATGCCGCCCTCGATCTGTCCCTCCACGCTGATGGGGTTCACGGCCTTGCCCACGTCGTGGGCGGCCACCAGCTTCTCCAGCTTCCCGCCCTCATCCAGGATGCAGAGCTGGGTGGCGTAGCCGTAGGCGATGTGGCTCACGGGGTTGGGAACGTCCGCCCCCAGCTTGTCGGTCTTGCCCAGATACTCGCCGTAGAACTCCCGGCCCTCCAGGGCAGTCAAGGGGTTTTCCTTTAAGGCGTCCTTCAGCCCCTGGCAGGCTCTCCGGCAGGCCTCACCGGTGAAGAGGGTCTGACGGGAGCCGGAGGTGGTGCCGGAGTCCGGGGAGTCGATGGTGTTGGCCCGCTCGTAGACGATGTCCCCGGGCCGGAGCCCCGTCTCCCCGCAGACCATCTGCGTCAAAACGGTGCCCAGCCCCTGGCCGATGCAGGAAGCGCCCGCGTGGATGTGGAGCTTGCCCCCCTCCACCGCCAGGCGCACCCGCCCGGTATCGGGGATGCCCACGCCCACGCCGGCATTCTTCATGGCGCAGGCAAGGCCCGCGGCCTTCCCCTCTGCCAATGCCTTTTCATAGTAAGGCTTCACGGCCTCCAGGGTCTCCACGAGACCGGTCTCCGCCCCCACGATCTGGCCGTTGGGCAGCACCTCGCCGGGGCGAATGGCGTTGCGCAGCCGGATCTCCCAGGGGCTGATGCCCACCACATCCGCCATTTCGTTCAGCAAACTCTCAATGGCGAAGCAGGTCTGGGTCACGCCGAAGCCCCGGAAGGCCCCGGCAGGGGGGTTATTGGTATAGTAGGCGTAGCCGTCGATGGTGAAGTTCTCGTAGTGGTAGGGCCCCGCCGCATGGGTGCAGGCCCGCTCCAGAACCGGCCCGCCCAGGGAGGCGTAGGCTCCCGTGTCGGTATAGACCGCCGCCTGAACGCCCAAGATGTTGCCCTGCTCATCACAGCCTAGGGTAAAGTCCATCTCCATGGAGTGGCGCTTGGGATGGATCAGCAGGCTCTCCGCCCGGCTGAGCTTCACCTTGACGGGACGTTTCGTAAGGTATGCCACCAGCGCCGCGTGGTGCTGGACGGTGACGTCCTCCTTCCCGCCGAAGCCGCCGCCCACGAGACAGTTGCGTACCTTCACCTTCTCCGCCGGGAGGCCCAGCATCCCCATGGTCTCGTGCTGGGTGTCGTAGGCGCTCTGGTCGGTGGAGAGGATTATCACCCCGTCCCCCTCGGGATAGGCCACGGCGCACTCCGGCTCCAGGAAGGCGTGCTCCGTCCAGGGGGTGGAGAAATGGCGGCTGAGAACATGGGCCGCCCCGGCGATGGCTGCCGCGGCGTCGCCCCGGTGGACGTGCTTGTGGGCCAGAAGGTTCCCGGAGGAATGCACCGGGGGCGCACCCTCCGCCATGGCCTCCTGATAGGAGCCGACCTTCGGCAGCTCCTCATAGTCGATCTTCACCAGGGCCTTGGCCTGGGCCAGGATCTCCGGCGTCTCCGCCGCCACGATACAGATGGCGTCGCCCAGGTAATGGGTAACGCTGCCCACGGCGATCATGGAGTCCCAGTCCTTCACGAGATGCCCCACCTTGACATTCCCGGGGATGTCCGCCGCCGTGAAGACCCCCACCACACCGGGCAGGGCCAGGGCCTCCTCGGGATGGATGGCCAGCACCCGGGCCCGGGGATAGGCGCTGCGGACGGCGCTGGCGTAGAGCATGCCGTCAAGATAGATGTCGTCAGGGTAGATGCCGGTGCCGCGCACCTTCTCCTCCGCGTCGATGCGGGGAACGCGGCTGCCCACCGACCAGTCCCCGGGCTCCTCCGGCAGCTTCCCGGCCCGGAAGACCTCCGCCGCCAGCAAAATGGCATCGATGATCTTCACATAGCCCGTGCAGCGGCAGATATTGGTGCGGATGGCGAAGGCTGCCTCCTCCCGGGTGGGGGAGGGGTTCGCGTCCAGCAGGCCCTTGGCCGCCATCACCATGCCCGGGGTGCAGAAGCCGCACTGAACGGCCCCGGCATGGCCGAAGGCATAGGTATAGACCGCCTTCTCCCAGTCCGTGAGCCCCTCCACCGTGACGACGGTCTTGCCCTCCAGCTTGTCGGTCTGGGGGATACAGGCTCTTGTGGCCTTGCCGTCGATGAGGACGGTGCAGGTGCCGCAGGCGCCCTCGCTGCACCCGTCCTTCACGGAGGTGAGACGCAGCTCGTCCCGCAGGAAGCGGATGAGCTTCCGGTTTTCCTCCACGGTGACGCTTTGGCCGTTGACGGTGAAAGTGGACATGACGCTTCCCTCCTGTGCCGGGTTGACAAAAATTGCAGAATTTTTCCGAAAAATAGGTCGACCTTTTCTTGATTATACAAGTTTTCCACCCCGGATGCAACTCCGGGATGGAAAACCGGCTATTCTTTCTTTAGAATAACGTCTCAGAGGGGCGGAAGCTGCCAGCCCACGAGAAGAGCCCCCCGCCGGACGGTGATGTCCGCCCGCTCCGCCATAAAATGGTTGCTGACGGCAAGGCCCACGTCCGGCGTCAGCCGGGCGTCCGCCAGGGGGTATTGAAGGCCCGTGAGGGTCACGCCCTCCGCCGCCCCGTCCTGGGGGAAGAGGGAGACGATGCCCCAGTCCACCTGCCGCTCCAAGGTGAGGGTCTCATTCTCGATGGCCGTCCAGCAGAAGTCATCGTCATAGAGATCGCCCCGGGCCCCGTGCCGCCGGAGGTAGAGCAGGGCCTGGAAGTTCGCCAGGGTGTGGTCCAGCCGCTTGCCGCCGGTGCCGCCGTAAAGGTAGAACTGTGTGCAGCCCTCCCGCAGCCCCTCCCGGACTGCCAGCATGGTGTCGGTGTCGTCCTTCTCCACTGGGACGCGGATGAGGTGGGCGAAGTCCTTGGGCTCCTCCATGGAGTCGAAGTCCCCCAGCAGGAGGTCCGGCGTAAGGCCCAGTTCCCGGCAGAGGCGGAAGCCCGCGTCCGCGGCGATGATGACATCCCCGGCCTTCGGCGCCTCCCGGAGGCCGTAAAAGCTCCCGGCGGCAAAGATGAAGCAGCGTTTCATGGAAAGATCCCCTCCTGGCGGTCGGCGGCATGGCCGCCATCGGTATTTTTTATAGTATAACACATCATGCAAGTCTTGACAAATTCCCTTTCTGTTTGCTAGAATGGCGTTACAATTCCAAGGGGCGCTGGCGGATGCCGGCTGAGATGGGTGAAGCTCCTCACCCGGTCCCTCGAACCTGATCCGGGTAATGCCGGCGTAGGAATGCGAATTTGCCCCCTGTCGGGTCCACCGCATTGCGACGCCGCAATGCGGTTTTTTGCTGCCTTGCGGTCTGATTCCGGAATTGATATCACTTCCAAAAGGAGACGCACACCCATGAAAAACAGCAAGACCCGTACCCTCTGTGAGGCCGCGATGCTCATCGCCCTGGCCCAGATCCTCAGCTACATCAAGCTCTACGAGTTCCCCAACGGCGGCTCTGTGGACTGCGCTATGGTCCCCATCATCCTCTTCGCCGTCCGCCATGGCTGCGGCTGGGGCGCCGGCGTGGGCTTCGTCTACGGCTTCCTGCAGTATTTCGCCGGCAATGGCTTTGCCATTGACTGGACCACCATCATCTGCGACTACTTCCTGGCCTACACCCTGCTGGGCTTCGGCGCGGGCCTGCTGCCCCGGAAGAGCTGGAGCGTCTACGCCGGCACCGTCATCGGCGGCGTGCTGCGCTTCCTGGCCCACTATGTCATCGGCGCCGTGGTCTGGGGCAAGTGGATGCCGGATACCTTCTTCGGCATGACCATGACCAGCCCCTGGTTCTACTC
>CAKTSC010000135.1 GCA_934597465.1 uncultured Dysosmobacter sp. | reverse complement strand
TGCCCCACACCGCCACCGGCCAGTGGCAGAGCGGCAAGGGCACCCGGGTGTACAGCATCAGCGCCCTGCAGCCCGGCGACCTGGTCTTCTTCAACGATCCCAGCCGCAATGCCGGCAAGGCCTGCTCCCACGCCGGGATCTACGTTGGCAACGGTCAGTTCATCCACGCTTCCTCCTCCCGCAGCCGGGGCGTCATCCACAGCACCCTGCTGGAGGGCTACTACAACCGCTACTTCGTCGGCGGCATCCACATCTAAAGAAAGGGCTTTTCCTGGTCCTTTCCCAGCAGCAAGCGGGCGGCCTCCCCAGGCCGTCCGCTTGTTTTTTACCCCCCGTCCCCCGCAGGACGTAGGAGGCCTCCCCGACGCCCCGTCTCCCGTCCCTTTCGTAGCGGCCAATGCCAACATCGGCCCGCGCAAAAACCTCCGTCAACCGTGTGGGGCGGGGCTCCGTCCCCACACGCTCCCCCGGATTTGCTGTTCCTTCCGGAAACCCCGTAGGGGCGGCCCTGCGTGCCCGCCCGCTCCCCCCGCAGGGCTCATTCTCCATTCTCAATTCTCCATTCTCAATTCCCCTCCCCCACCCGTAAAAAAAGCAGACGCGCCGCCCGGCGCGTCTGCTTTTCCTATTCTTTCCTTGCTCTTACTCCGCCTTCGGCTCCTCCGCCGGATCTTCCCCGGTGTCCTCCCCAGAAGGCTCTGCATCTCCGGAAGATTTCGCATCTCCAGAAGGTACCTCATCCCCGGAAGATTCTGCATCCCCGGAAACTTCCACGTCTCCAGCAGGTTCCGCATCCCCGGAACCCTCCGCCACCCCCCCCGCGTCTTCCGCCGCCGGGACATCTTCCGCTGCCGCCGTCAGCCGGTTCACCATGAGATCCTCCGGCGATGCATGCCGGATGCGGATCTTGTAGAACAGCACTCCGGCGGACACCAGGATCATCACAAGGCTCAGCGCCTGGGAGACCCGGATGGGCTCCCCCATAAACGTCCAGTCGAAGAGGTACAGGCTGTCCGTCCGCAGGCCCTCGATCCAGAAGCGGCCCATGCCGTACCAGAGGAAGTAAAACCAGGTGTTCTCCCCGTCAAAGTGCCGGGCCTTGGAGATCACGAAGAGCACTAGCCCCAGCCCCAGCAGGTTCCAAAGGCTCTCGTAGAGGAAGGTGGGGTGCACCTCCACATACGTGCCGTAGAGGGTGGTGAGCCGCATCCGCCAGGGCAGGGTGGTCTCCGCGCCGAAGGCCTCCCGGTTCATGAAGTTGCCCCAGCGGCCGATGGCCTGGCCCAGCATGAGCCCCATGACGCAGAGATCCGTCATGGCCCCCAGCTTGATGTGCTTGCGCCGGCAGTAGAGATACGCCATCAGGAACACCGCGATGACGGTGCCGTAGATGGCCAGCCCCCCGTCCCAGATGGCCACGATGCTGCCCCAGTTGAGGCTGCCGTCGGCGTTCCGGAAGCGATCCAGGTAGAAGAGCACGTAGTACGTCCGGGCCCCCAGAATGCCGACGGGCACGCCCATCAGCATGAGATCCAGCAGGTTATCCTCCAGGATGCCGTAGTGCTTGGCCTGCTTCTGGCAGAGCAGCATGCCGAAGATCACGCCCAGCCCCAGGATGATGCCGTACCAGTAGATGCCGTGGCCGATGTTCAGCGCCACGGAGGAGGCGGTGAACTCCCAGTCCCCGAAAAGCCCGGGGAAGCTGATGGGCGAGTTGGCCAGAATGTCCGTATTGGTGATGGTCATGCGTTCGTTCCTTCTTTCTCTTGCTCCTCCCCCGGCAGGATCCGGGAGAGCGCCATGCGGTCTTCCCGGACGTTCCTCCCCAGGAAGTCCAGGATGTCCTCCTGGCGGATGCTCTCATAGACCCGGGGGAAGCGGAGGGCGTCATAGCCCTGGAAATACCCCTCCGCCAGGCCCACGGCGATGTTTTCAAAGGAGTTGAGCCCCCGCAGGGTGCTGCCGAAGGCCGCCCGCCGCAGCCGCTCCCAGTAGCCGGGCTCGATGCCCTCTCGGGAGAGGCGCTCTACCTCCCGGAAGATGGCCTCCACCACCCGCCCGGGCTCCTTGCAGTCGCCCCCGGCGTAGAGGCAGGCCGCCCCCGGCAGGGTGTCGAAGGCCCCGCCGAAGCTGCCGTTGATGGTGCCGTCCTCGTAGAGCCGCTGGTAGAGGGGGCTGGATTCCCCCAGCAGGATGTCCCAGGCAAGATCCCCCAGAAGCTCCGTCCGGTAGCCGCTCTCGCCCCGCTCCGGCGCCGGGCACTTGAAGCCCAGCAAAAACTGGGGGGCCGAGACCTCCATGCTGCGCGTCACTTCCCGCGCCGCGGTCTCCTCCGGCTCGTCGCCGTAGTCCCGGGGGATCTCCGGGCCGCTCTCCCGGGGCAGGATCCGCTCCGCCGCCTCAAAGACCCGCTCCGGCCGCACGTCGCCCACCACGGTGAGCACCATGTTGCCGGGGGTATAGAAGGCCTTGTGGCAGTCGTAGAGGGTCTGGGGGGTGATCTCCGCGATGCTCTCCACCGTCCCGGCGATGGGCACGCGGCTGCTGTGCCGCCGGTAGAGGGCCTGGAGCAGCTGCTGGTAGATCTGCCAGTCGGGGTTGTCCTCCACCATGCGGATCTCCTGGGCGATGATGCCCCGCTCCTTGTCCACGCTCTCCTGGGTGAAGTAGGGCACGGAGACGAAGCGGAGCAGGATCTTCAGGTTCTCCTCAAAGTGCTCCGTGCAGTCGAAGTAGTAGCCCGTCATGGCGCTGGCGGTGAAGGCGTTGGGCTCCGCCCCGTTCTTGGCCAGCTCCTGCATGGCGCTGCCGTCCTTGGTGTCGAACATCTTGTGCTCTAAATAGTGGGCGATGCCCGCCGGGGTGTCCCGCCACTTCCCGTCCAGGCAGAAGCGGGTGTCCATCCCGCCGTAGCGGGCGGCGAAGAAGGCGTACTTGCGCCGGTAGCCCGGCTTGGGCACCACGCAGACCGTAAGGCCGTTCCCCAGCTTTTCCCGCTGGCAGGACTCCCCGATCCGCTCATAGAAGGTCTCCCTCATGCCTTCCCTTCCTTCCGCTCCAGATAGTAAACGGTGTCCAGCTTCACGGTCTCCATGGCCCGGAAGATCCGCTCCGCCGAGGTCTCCTCCATCTCCCGGGCCAGATCCTCCGGCGAGTCCCCCCGCCCGGCGATGGCCTGCCCCAGGTAGAAGTTCTCCAGCCGCCCCTGGGAATCCTCCATGGCGGCGTAGGCGCTGCGAAGAACGCCCCGGGCCGCCTCCAGCTCCCAGGTCTCCACCTCGCCCCGGCCCAGGGCCGCCAGCTGGGCCAGGATCTCCTCATAGGCCCGCTGGAAGTCCGCGAACTCCACCCCGGAGGAGACGGTGATGAGCCCCTTCTGCCGATGGTAGAGGGAGGAGGCGTAGTAGCAGAGGGAGAGCTTCTCCCGCACGTTCAGGAAGAGCTTGGAGTTGCTGGAGCCGCCGAAGAGCAGGTTCCCCAGCAGCAGGGCGCTCTCATCCCCCGATCCGCAGGCAAAGCCCATGCCCAGCTTCCCCTGGGTCACGTCCATCCCCTCCCGAACGGTGCGCGCCTCCCGGCGGGGGGCATGCAGGGCCGTTCCGGGGATGGGGGCCACGTTCCGCCGGGGCAGGGCGGAGAGGGCGTTCAGCACCGCGTCCTCCACCCGGCTCTGGGCGGCGCTGCCGCAGTAGAAGAGCTCCACCGGGGCCGAGGAGATGAGCTCCGTATAGCGGGCGTAGAGCTTCTGGGGGGAGACCCGCTCCACGCTGCGCTCATCCCCCAGACGGCTGACGCCGTAGGGCTCCCCGGCGCAGAGCTCCTGCAGCAGCCGCAGGTCGGCCCAGTCCCGCTTGTCGTTGCGGATGGAGCGGATGGCGTCCGCCAGGTTGTCCCGCTCGCTTTCCACATAGTCCGGCAGGAAACGCCCGCTGCGGGTGACGGGCTGGAGGATCATCTCCCCCAGCAGCTCCGCCACGGGCTCCAGCAGCCGCTCCCCGCCGGGGACGAAGGCGTCGTCGATGAAGCTGCCCACAAAGCCGATGCACTGGCACTCGCCCTTCTTGCGGACGGTGTAGTCCACCTCCGCCCCGTAAAGGTGATCCAGCCGGGCGCTGATGGCCCCCATGTCCGGGGAGCCCACCGTGCCCCGGCGCAGCACCGCCGGCAGCAGGGCGTTGGCCCCGGCATCGCTCCTGTCCAGAGGCGTCAGGAAGTGGGCGCTGAGCAGCCCTGTCTTGAATTTCCTCGCCGGGAGGTAGGTGAGATTGACCCCCTCCATCAGTTCCTTCCGAATCATTCCGACCCCTTCCCCGCCCGCCGGGCGCTCCCCCGCGCCGGATCCCCTCCGCCGCGGCAAGATGTTGATGGTATAGTATACCACATCCCCCACCCCTCCGCAACCCCCACCCATCGCCCCCAATCCCTCGTCCCCCGCCCTTCGTCCCCCGTCCCCGCGCGCAGCGAAGCGCCCGCGCCGTCCCCCCATCCCTAAATGCCCCCAACCCCCGTGTAGGGGGCCGCCCCGCCGCCAGACTGCCGCAAAGAACCGCTCCGTTGCTTCCCACACCCCCCAACCTTGCGTAGGGGCGGCCCTACGTGGCCGCCCGTCTCCCGTCCCCCCGCAGGACTCATTTTCCATTCTCAATTATCAATTATCAATTCTCAATTCTCCATTCCCAATCCTCAATTTCCCCTTGACTTTCCCCCAATTTTCCGGTAAACTATATCCTGTTGTAAAGGGGTTGAACTTTACAGAACGTCCGACCGGGAGGGGAGCCCTTGAAAAATCAGACCTACCGCATGACCATGCTCTTCGATTTCTACGGCGAGCTCCTCACCGACCGGCAGAAGGAGTTCTTCGACCTCTACTA
>CAKTSC010000134.1 GCA_934597465.1 uncultured Dysosmobacter sp. | reverse complement strand
TCCACCTTCTCCGTCAGGAAGGCCACGGTGGCGGCGGAGGGCTCCGTCTGGGCGGCGCAGCCGGGGAAGGCGGCGTAGCAGGTGAGGCCGTAGGCCGCCGCGAAGTAGCGCAGGGGGAAGCGGTCGCCGAAGATCAGGGTCTTGCAGCCGCTGGTCTCGAAGAAGTCCCGGAAATCCTGATCCAGGGCGTCGATCTGGGTGTCGTAGGCGTCGGCGGCGGCGAGGTAGGTATCGGCGTGGGCGGCGTCCAGCTCCGCTGCCCGAAGGGCGATGGCCCGGGCGATGAGGGCGGCGTTCTTCGGGGCCGTCCAGACGTGCTCGTCGATCTCGCGGACTTCCCCCAGGGCGGGGGCGTCGTGGCCATCGTGACCGTCATGGTCATGATCGTCATGGTCATCGTGATCGTGGTCGTGGCCCCGGGCGGTCATGCCCTCCAGGGTCTCCTCGGTCAGGGTCTCCACGCAGTCGATCATCCGGAGGGTGGGGACGGGGTGCTCCAGGGAGTCCAGGATGGTGTCCACCCAGGCGTCGGACTCGCCGCCCAGGTACACGAAGAGGCCGCAGCTCTCCACCGTCAGGATATCCCGGGGGGTGGGCTCGTAGGAGTGGCTCTCGGCCCCGGGGGGCAGCAGGAGGGTGATCTCCGCCGCTTCGCCGCAGACGGCCCGGGCCAGGTCATAGGCCGGGAAGCTGGCGGCCACGATGGAAAACCCCCCGGCCGGGCCGGACTTCACCGGCTCCCGGGCGGCGCAGCCGGGGAGAAGGGCAAGGCAGAGGATCAGGCACAGCAGGGCGGCGGAGAGACGTTTCATAGGGGAGGCTCCTTCGAATTTGAGAATCATTCTCATGCAGTATAGCACGGCCCGGGGAAAAACGCAAGGGCAGCCGGGAGGAAATCCTCCCGGCTGCCCGGTGTTTTTTGGGGTCACTTGGCGGTGAAGGTCTGGCGCAGGGTCAAGTCGGAAAAGTCCGCCTGGTAGCGGTAGATGCCCTCTTCGGTGCGCTGCGTCCAGGTGAGGACGGCGCCGCCGTCCCAGCTATCCTCCGGCTGGATGCCGGGATCCGCCAGGGGGAGGGCCGCATAGGCGCCGTCCTCATTCACAAGGTACAGCGACCATACGCCGTCCTCCTGGAACATCCAGAATGTCCAGTCGTTGGAGAGGGGCATGCAGCTGCTCTGCTGGCTCTCGTCCTGCCGCCGCTCCAGGGCGGCCCGCAGGGCGCCGGCATCCTCCCGCGTCAGCGCCAGTGGCCGGGCAGGGGCCTCCGCCAGGGACTGGCCCAGGCCGTCGATCTCGCCGGGATGCTCGGTGCGGAAGTAGTCCTCCAGGGCCTTGCGGAAGGCGGCGGGGTCGCTCTCCGGGGAAATGCCCGGGATGTCGGTATCCCCCAGGCGGACCCGGTGCAGATCCTCCGCCACCTCGAAGAGGACGTAGGCGGCATCGTCGGGAGAGGGGAAGACCCAATCGCCCAGCACCCGGGCACCCTCCGCCGTGACCTTCTCCGGATAGCGGCAGAAGTAGCGGTAGTCCACCCGGTAGACCTCCAGGTGCCTGCCGTGGAAGTCCGGATAATCGGCGGCCAGGGTGACCATGCGCGTCCAGCAGGTGGCCAGCTCCGCACCGGCGTAGGCGGGGTCGGAGCGATCCCGGTCATAGCGGGCCTGCATGGCGGAGCGGCACATGAGCTCCACGCTGACGGGGATGCGGGTGGTGTCACTGTTCTCCAGTGTCAGGAGGCGTCGGTAGCAGCGGGCGGCATCCTCCGTCAGGGAGGAGGAACTGTGGAGGAGGCGGTACATGGAGTCCACGAAATCCTGGCGTCCGGCCTCCGCCTGATAGTTCCGGATGCGGTTCAGGCAGCCGTCCCACTCCGCCTCCGGGCACTTGCCCAGGCGATCCAGGCAGCGGAAGGGATACTGGTTGAAGTACTCCGCCAGGGTCTCCTCCGTGAGATCCGCGAAGGTAACGCAGCCCTGATCCAGCAGGAGCTCCGTCACGGCGGCGTCGAAGGCGGGGGCGCCGGGACTGCAGTCATCGGGAAGGTCGCTCTCCACCAGGGCCCGTTTGCCGCCGTCCGCCAGGAAGGCCAGGTAGGGGGAGCGGCGGGTATAGCCGCTGAACCAGCCATCTTCATCCAGCCAGATGTTTCCAGCCATGGAGCGCCGGGCGGGATACGTGGCGTGGAAGCTGCCGGAGACCCGGTAAATCTCCAGACTGCGGCCGTCGGTCAGGGGGATGGTATCCTCCAGGCTGACGCCGGTGACGCGCCAGTCGTCAATGGGGAAGCCGGGGCAGTCCTCCTGCATGGCGCTGTAATTCTCCAGCACCCGGGCCTTGGCGGCGGTGACCACATCGCTGGGGACATCTACGGTGCTGGCCAGATGGTCGGTATAGGTGACGGCCTGGAGCTCCCGGTAGACCCGGAGGCTCTCGCCGTCAAAGTAGAGGTAGCGGTAGAAGTCGGCAATGCTGCCGCCGGGCTCGTGGAGATAGTCGGCCGCGTCGGAATCCGACTCATCCCAGTCCGGCACGTGGACGAAGCCGGAGAGCTGGATATGGCGGTAGTTGCTGTCCAGATACGACCAGTCCCAGAAGCTCATATCCGGCCAGGCGGCCTGGAGGAGGGACTTCACATCCGCCTCGTAGACCGTGCCGTCCCGGAGGAAGTAGAGGAGGCCCTGGCTGTTGTAGAGCTCATCCACCCCGTCGCCATCCAGGTCGAGCTGCTCCGCAAGGCCCAGCTCGCTGGTGCGCAGCAGGAGGCAGGGAGTGCCGTCCTCCGCCAGGTAGTAGTACTCCTGGACGGTGCTGGTGTAGTTGTCGCTGTACGAGACGACGAAGCCGCTGCGGCCCAGGAGATCCCGGAAAAAGTCCAGGCCCACGGCGTTGGGGCTCTGGGTATCGCCGTTCTCGGGAACGGTGAGGAAGCTGTCGGCTTCCCAGGTCACATAGCCGGTGCGGCCGTCGTCCCCGGTGGGAACCCAGTCCGTGTGCTCCAGGGCCACGTAGATCCTGCCGTCCGTTGCGCGGTAGGCGCAGATGCTGTACTCCTCCCCGCTCTCGCTCTGGATGGAGAGGCCGCCGCCCTCCTCCGCCCGGTCGTCGCCGTGGTGGGTCAGGGGCATGGGCTGGGGCTCCAGGGCCCTGGCATCCGCCAGGGAGAGGGTCAGAACCGGCGCGGTCTCCGGCAGGCGGGGGGCGACGGCAGGCTTTTCGCAGGGGAGGTTGGAGCGGAACTGGAAGCTGCCGTCCCGCTGCTGCTGGAGGGTCACGCAATACCAGAGGCCGCCGGAGCCGTAGGTGGTATAGTAGAGGGTCACGGTATCCCCCTGCCGCTCCCCGGTCAGCACCTGGATATCCGAGAGGGCGTTGGTATCGCCGTGGAGGTGGGTATAGAGATCCTCCTCCGGGTGGTCGAAGCGATCCAGGCCCAGCTGGCGGGTCTTGCCGAGGGAGAGGCCGGTATACTGGCGGAGGACGGCGTCCATGGCGCTGACGGGCAGGATGTCCGTGGGGCAGGGTGCGTCGGGGTCATTGCTGCTGAGGCGCTGCCAGCCGCTGACGGTCTCGCCGGTGGCCACGGGGACGCCGCAGTAGAAGAGGTCGTAGAGGTCGATGTCCTCCGGGCGCTCATACTCGGAGATCAGGAAGTGATTTCGGATGGCGTCGGGATCCTCCTCCTGGTTGAAGAAGGTCTCGTTGAAGTACTGGATCTCGCTGCCGGAGAGGACGCCGTCGGGGCCGAAGGCGCGGTCGGCGGCGGAGCCGGTGAAGGTGGCGGCGCAGAGGATGGCCGCCGCGCAGAGCACCGCGAAGACCGCCAGGGCCGCCTGCCGGTGGCCGGAGGCGATGCGGCGGATGCGCTCCCGAAGCTGGCGCTTGCCCGCCGTCATGGTGGTGGCGGAGAGCATGGGATCCGGCCGCCCCACGGGGATCAGGGAGAGCAGGGTCTCGCCGTAGGGGATGCGCTCCCCCTCCCCCAGGCGGCGGAGGGCGCCCTCGTCGCAGGCCAGCTCACAGTCGCTGCGGGAGGCGTGGGCGGCGATCCAGACCAGGGGATCGAACCAGTAGACCGTGAGGCAGAGGCAGCGGAGGAAGCTCCAGAGGGGATCCAGGTGCCGGGCGTGGGTCAGCTCGTGGGCCAGGACGTGGCGCTCCCGGCGCGCATCCCCGGCCACGGCGGGGGTCAGGTAGACGGCGGGGCGCAGGAGGCCCGCAAGGCAGGGGGAGGGCAGGCCCTCCTCCACCAGGTAGACGGGGAGGGGGCAGTCCGGCCGGGCCAGGGGGATCCGACCGCGGCGCAGGAAGCGGGCGAAGCGGAGGTTGGAGAGAACGAACCAGAGGGCCATGCCCGCCGCGCCCAGGAGCCACAGGGCCGTCAGCGCCTGGGCGGTGGTGAAGCGGAGGGCCGGGGTCTCGGCGGCGGCCGCCGGCTGGGCGGGTGTCTCCCCTGCCTTGGCGGGCTCCGTCACCGCCGGGGTGACGGAGGGGGCGGGATCCGTGACAGGGCTCATGGGAGTCTCCACCGGGGTGATGGGGGTCTCCGCCGGGGTGGTGGGGGTCTGCCGGGGGCCGAGGGTGTGGGGCGTTTCCATCCGCTCCGTGATGGCGCTGCGGACGGGCTCCGTCACGGTGAGGACGCTGTGCCGGGCCGCCGGAAGGTTCACGGGCAGCAGCAGCCGCAGGGCGACCAGGCCCCAGAGGGCGTACTGCACCCGGCGGGAGACGGTCTTGCGGAAGAGGCCCCGCAGGGCCAGCAGGGCCAGGATCAGCACCGACGAGGTGATGAGGATCTCTTTCACGGTTTTCCCTCCTTTGCACGCTCCAGGATCTCGCTGAGTTCCGCCAGATCCCGCTCCGTCAGGCGGCGGCTCTCCACCATGGCGCTCATGAGGAGGCCCACGCTGCCGACCTTATCCAGGACGTTCTCGCTCTCCTCCCGGATGGCCTCCCGCCGGGTGACGGCGGGGTGGTACTG
>CAKTSC010000133.1 GCA_934597465.1 uncultured Dysosmobacter sp. | reverse complement strand
TGCTGCTGACGGGCTGCTGGCAGGACGCCGCCCTCACTGAGGAGGAGCCCTACCCCGACGGCCTCCAGCCCCAGGAGGAGGAGACCGTCCCCCTGCCGGAGACGCTGTCCCTCCCCTGGTACAACGGCGTCACTCTGGATCCCGTCACCTGCCCGGACGGGGCCCAGCAGACCGTGGCCGCCCTGCTCTACGAGGGGCTCTACGCCCTGGATCCCTCCTTCACTCCCCAGCCCCGGCTCTGCGAGGACGCCCAGCCTAACGGGGACGCCACCGTCTGGACGCTGACTCTCCGCCAGGATGTCCGCTTCTCGGACGGTACCGCCCTTCGCCCCCGGGACGTGGTGGCCACGCTGCAGCGGGCCCGGGAGAGCGAGCGCTACGGCCAGCGCCTTGCCGCCGTTACCTCCGTCAGCGAGAGCCGGGGAAAAGTGGTCATCCGTCTCAGCCGCGCCAACAGCGATCTGCCCGCTCTGCTGGATATCCCCATCGTGAAGTCCGGCACCCAGGATGCCGCCGTCCCCACCGGCACCGGGGCCTACACCCTCTCCTCCGACGGGGAGGGCAGCTTCCTCACCGCGAACCCCGGCTGGTGGCAGGGCAAGGCCCTGCCCACGGAGGCCATCCGTCTTGTGGACTGCGGCGACGAGAGCGCTGTGCAGTACCAGTTCTCCTCCCACGGCGTGCAGCTCCTGGTCTCCGACCAGACCGGCGCCGCTCCCCTCCGGGACAGCCGGGCCGACACGGCGGAGGCGGACAGTACCGTGCTCCACTGTCTCCTCCTCAACCAGAAGACCAAGCTCCTGCAAAGCGCCGCCGTCCGCCGCTGCCTGAGTCTCGGCATCGACCGGGAGAGTTTGGTGGACGCCTGCCTCTCCGGCCATGGCCGCCCGGCCCAGTTCCCCATCTCTCCCGCCTCCCCCCTCTACCCCGCCGCCCTGGAGGAGCCCTACCGCTACGAGAGCTTTGAGGACGCCCTGAAGACCGCCGGGCTCAACACCGGGGAGACCCGGACGCTCCGCCTGCTGGTCTGCGGCGACAGCAAGTTCAAAAGCGCCGCCGCCAGCTACCTGGCCGCCGCCCTCTCCGTCTGCGACCTCCGCGTCAGCGTGGAGGCCCTGCCCTGGGAGGACTACCTCCGGGCCCTGGAGAAGGGGGACTTTGACCTCTGCTACGCCGCGGTGAAGCTCAGCGCCGACTGGGATCTCACGGAGCTCCTGGCCCCCGGCGGCTCCCTGAACTACGGCGGCTGGCAGGACGGCTCCCTGACCCAGCGCATCGCCGGGGCCGCCGCCGCAGAGGATCGCGCCTCCGCCCTCAGCTCCCTCTGCCGGGTGCTCCAGCGCCAGGCTCCCCTGCTGCCTCTCTGCTTTGAGAGCCGCACCGTCCTGACCCAGGAGGGCGTTTTCCAGGGACTGACCCCCACCGCCGCCGACCCCTTCTACGGTCTCGGCAGCTGGCAGCTCCATCTGGCGGGCTAAACGCTCCCTCCCTGTCGCGGAGCTGCCCCCCACCGCCGACCCCTTCTACGCCCTTGGCGGTCGTCCGCTCCATCCGGCGGGTAAAAAACGCCCCTCCCCTTTCGCGAAAAGGACGCCGGAAAATTCTCTGTTTTCTCTCTTTTTGCCCCGTTTTTCTCCAAAATTCCCCCGTTTCGCAGCGGCCGCACCGCCCCTGCGAAACGGGGGAATTTGCGCTGATTTCCGTCAAAAAGGAGGAAAAACGGAAAAAGATCCGCCGCCCTTTCTCAAATCTCAGAAAAACCCGGTCGATCCCCCATCCGCCCCCCTTCCCGCGCCCAGCCGCCGCGCCCCTTTCTATCTGGAAGATTTATGAAATTTTCACCCCCCTGATTGCCATTCCCCCCATCTCGCAGGAACTCCAGCAGAAGCCCTTCCCGGACAATAAAACCTCTCTCCCCCAAGGGCCCCATCCACATCTTCTCCCTTATTTCCATCCCTCCTTCCCTCCCGTCTCCATCCCAATGTCCCCAAGCCCCGTCAGTGCCGCCCGGGGAACTGCGAGCTCCCGGCCGGGATGGGTGCAGGCTTTGGGGGATGGGCTGACGGTCTGCGGTTTTTGGGGCCTTGCTTGCGGTTTTTTCCGGGGTGTGGTAGGATGAAAGGGAGGAAAACGCGGGAAATTTCAGAAAATGGGGGGATAACGATGGGATCCTGCAAAAATGGGAGCGAGTTTCTTCCGGTCACGGCTGAACGGCTCATCGACTGGAGGGAGCCCAACGGGGAGGGCTGCATCGTCTCCGACCGGATCACGAGGGAGGGCTTCCGGGTAGGCTATCTCTACCGGGAACCGCCGATGGCGGGGCGGCCCGACAGCGGCTGGCGCTTTCTGGCCGGGAACGAGGAGGAAGCCTATCTGAACGACCCGAGGAACCACCATGTCTTCACCCTCAACACGGTCTGCAACTATGACCGGGACATCCTTCCCTTCCTTCACGCCAAGATCGGGAGCGCCTTCCTCCGAACCGGGCCCCGGAGGCTGGAGGCAGATGACGGCACCCAGGCGATCTTCGTGGAGAGGCAGGAGCGGTAGGCTCCGTTTTCCCGAAAATACGCAGCTTTTCCGGAAAACAGGCGCTGCCTTCCGAAAAGCGGGCGGTCTTTCCGAAAAGCAAGCGACGGCTGCAAATCATGCCCTCCGGCTTAGCCGGAGGGCATGATTTGACCCTATCAGGGGCCTATTACCGGCAAGTCTCTCAAGGGGCGTTTGTTTCCCTTGCATTTTCTGCCCTGCCGCCCGGAAACAGGCGATCGACGTTCTGCTTGCGGTCAGTTTTTATCAGGTCTGCCGCCTGCGGCCCGCTTCGCTGGATGCTTGCAGCGAAAGCTTTCACGGGGTTCCTCCACCGGCAGGGCCGGTGGTTTCCGCATCCAAAAAAACGGCATGACCTCAGAGGTCATGCCGTTTTTGATGGGAGCGTTGAGGTGCCAGTGCGTGGGGAGAGCGTGTGGGGTCACCGGGCTTCCTTCATCTCCACCAGCTTTTCGATGAGCGCCACGGTGCCGTCGATGCCGAAGACGCTGGAGTCCAGGCAGAAGTCGTAGCTGTCCACCGCGCCCCACTTCTGGGAGGAGTAATACTCATAGTAGGAGGCCCGGCGCTTGTCGGTCTTCTGAATGAGCTGGCGGGCCTTCTCCGGGGTCAGATCCTCCCGCTGGGCCACGGTCTCGATGCGCTTTTCCATGGGGGCGTCGATGAAGATCCGCAGGACGTTGTCCCGGCCGGCCAGGGCGTAGTCCGCGCAGCGGCCGATGAGGACGCAGGGGCCCTCGTCCGCCACGTGGCGGATGGCGTCGTAGGTGGCCAGGTACACCTTCTGCTCCAGGGAATCGCTGGCTCCGGCGCCGGGCAGGGAGAAGAGGTAGGAATCCATGGCGATGGAGTACAGCAGGCTCTTGGGCCGCTCGTCGAAGTTCTCGAAGATCTTCTCGCAGAGGCCGCTCTTCTCCGCCGCCTTGCGCAGCAGCTCCTTATCGTAAAAGGGGACGTTCAGGGCCTTTGCCAGGCGGATGCCGATGTCCCTGCCGCCGCTACCGAACTGCCGTCCAATGGTGATGATGGTATTCATGAGGATACCTCCCTTTCGGATAATACTGCCATTATAGCGCAATTTTCCCGGTTCGTCAAATAAAAAACAATGTATGGAGGCCGCGTATCCGGGCTGCCGGGGCGGCAGGCGGCAATTTCCCCATGGCAGTATCTGGCGAAGGGACGGGCGGCCTGCCCGGTTTCCCGCTCCCTTCCGTCAAAGCCGTGAGTTCTGCTTTCCTTTCCAAGCTTGCTCCCATCATCCGTCCCGCAAATCCCGGTTTCCTTGAAGTTTAGCACGCCGGAGGCAGAAAAGCAGGAACAGCCACGGCAGCTGCGCTGCCGTGGCTGTTTTCGTTCCTTGTCCGCCGCGTTTCCCGGGCATCAGAGCCGGATGCCGCCGTCGGCATCCGGGGCGTCGGCGAGGAGGGGCTCGCAGTCCGCCAGGAAGCGCTCCACCTGCTGGGCGCAGCGGCCGATGTAGAGCCTGGGATCCATGACGGCGTCCAGCTCGGAGCGGGTCATGCCGAAGGCCGGGTCGGCGGCCAGGCGATCCAGGAGGTCGCAGGGCTCGCCCTCCTTCATCCGGGCGGTGGCGGCCATGGAGTGGACGCGGATGCGCTCGTGGAGCTCCTGGCGGCTGCCTCCCCGCTTCACGGCCTCCATCATGATGTTCTCGGTGGCGAGGAAGGGCAGGTACTCCCGGATGGTGCGATCCACGATCTTTTCGTTGACGTGAAGGCCGTTGGTGACGTTCTGGCACAGGCGCAGCACCGCGTCCGCGCAGAGGAAGCCCTCCGGCAGGGAGATGCGGCGGTTGGCGGAATCGTCCAGCGTCCGCTCCATCCACTGGGCGGAGGCGGTCATGGGGGCGTTCATGGCGTCCGCCATCAGGTAGCGGGAGAGGGAGCAGATCCGCTCCGAGCGCATGGGGTTGCGCTTGTAGGCCATGGCGGAGGAGCCGATCTGGCTCTTCTCAAAGGGCTCCTCTACCTGGCGGTCATGCTGGAGGAGGCGGATGTCGTTGGCCATCCGGTAGGCGCTCTGGCCCATGGCGGAGAGGCAGCTCAGGATGCGGCTGTCCACCTTCCGGGGGTAGGTCTGGCCGCTGACGGGGAAGCACTTTTCAAAGCCGAACTCCGCGGCGATGCGGCGGTTCATTTCGTCGATCCTCTCCCCGTCCCCCTCAAAGAGATCCAGGAAGCTGGCCTCGGTGCCGGTGGTGCCCCGGCAGCCCAGGAAGGGCAGGGTGGAGAGGACAAAGTCCAGCTCGTCCAGATCCGCGCGGAAGTCCTGGAGCCAGAGGGCGGCCCGCTTTCCCACGGTGACGGGCTGGGCGGGCTGGTAGTGGGTGTAGCCCAGGGTGGGCGTGGCCGCGTACTGCCGGGCGAAGGCGGCGAGATTCTTCATCACCGCCAGGAGCTGGCCCCGGAGGTAGCGCAGGGCGTCCCGGTAGAGGATGAGGTCGGCGTTGTCCGT
>CAKTSC010000132.1 GCA_934597465.1 uncultured Dysosmobacter sp. | reverse complement strand
TCCAGGGCGATGGCGGCGGCCTCCGCCATGCAGGCGGGGTCGCTGCCGAAGATCTGCACCGCCGAGGGCCGCTCCCCCGGGAAGCGCCGCAGCAGGGAGAAGGTCTTCCTGTCATGGAAGCAGAGGGCCTTGGAAGAGATCAGCTCCGTGCAGGTGAAGGCCGCCCCCTCCTCCCGGCAGATCAGGCGAAAGGCCGCGTCCGTGACCCCGGCCATGGGGGCCAGCATCAGCGGCGCCTCCAGCTCCACGTTTCCGATCCGCATAGGATCCCTCCTTCGTTGGACGCTCCGGCGGGGAAAAGGTTCCCGCCGGAGGAAATTTCGTATCTTTTAGTGTAGCATATCCGGCGGGGCGGTGCAAGTCTTCCCTGCCCCCTTCCCCTGTGGTATGCTGAAAGCGGAAAATTTTTTGAAAAAATTTTCCCGCCCGCGCAAATATCGGCGGGCCGCATCGTTTTATAAAGTGGGGTAGTTTGCCCCGGCGGAAGGAGGCGGGCGGATGCTGATCTATGTCACCGGCATCGAGGCGGAGTCCGAGCGATCCAAGTTCGTCCGGATCTACGAGGCCTATCAGGGACTGATGTTCCACACGGCCTTCCGGCTGCTGCGCCAGCCGGAGGACGCGGAGGACGCCGTTCACGAGGCGTTTTTGTACCTTGCGAAAAATATTTCAAAAATTTCGGAGCCGGTCTCGCAAAAAACCAAGGCCTTCGTCGTTTTAATTGTTGAGAGCAGGGCCATCGACCAGCTGCGCCGCCGTCAGCGGCGGCCCACGGTGCCGCTGCAGGACTGGCGGGGCATCGAGACACAGCCCCAGGGGGAAGACCGCCTGGCGGACTGCCTGCTCCGCCTGCCGGCAGCGGAGCGGCAGGTGCTGTGGCTCAAGTATGCCCACGGCTACGAGCTCAAGGAGATCGGCCCCATGCTGAACCTCTCCTACGATGCCGTGACCCGCCTGCACCGGAAGGCGAAGAAGCATTTGCAGGAGATCTATGAAAGGGAGGATGCGCAATGACGGACGTGATGCTGCGTCAGGCGGCCCGGAACTCCAGCCGGATGTTTGTGGAGGCTCTGGAGGAAGACTATGACCCCCGGGCGGCTTATCCGCCCTCCCCGGCCTTCCGCCGGAAGCTGCGGCGCCTGCGGCGGCAGGCGGAGCACCCCTGGCTCCACGCCGCCGCGCAGCGGGCCGCCGCCCTCCTGCTGGTCTGCCTCCTCACGGGGGGAACCTTCCTCAGCGTGGACGCCCAGGCCCGGGACGCCCTGCGCTCCTGGATCCGGGAAATTGGGACGAACTTCGTGCTTTACCGTTTCACGGGGGACAATGCTTCCACGGCCTTCCCCTGCTATCGTCCCGGTTGGATCCCGGAGGGGTTCACACTGGTGAACGAAACAAATGATGCAGATACCGGAACCTATGAGGCTGTCTACCAGGAGACAGACAGTTTGAACTGTGTGATTTTCGCTTATCGCCGCATGAGTGATGATGGACGCACTTGGATCGCTGGCAGCGAGTATACCTATGAAGCCGTTATGGTGAATGACCTCCCTGGAGATTTCTATGGAACCACGGAGGAAAACGGCTCCAGTACGCTTCTTTGGTTTGATGAAAGAACCAATTTGGTATTTAGTGTGGACAGTAATCTGAGCCGAAGTGATATTCTCCAGGTTGCTGAAAGCGTAGCTTTAGCAAAAGCGCCATAATATGAAAAATTTTTTGTAACTCTCGACAAAATTAAAAATATTTCTAAAATTTTCCCTTTCTTTGCAAATTTTCGCCCCCACTGGCGTTTTATAAGTAGAACCCAAAAAAGGAAAGGAGGTGAATCCCATGTGCAAGCGAATCCTGCCCCTGCTGGCCGCCGCACTGTTGGCTCTGACCGTTATTGCTGGTGCTGCGGAAGCCCGCGAAGCTCATCCTAGCATGACGTTAAGCTTTCAGGGAACAACCGCCATTTGCACCGCATCTGTTTCCGAGGCCGGTAAGCAGATCAAGGCCACCCTGGAACTCTGGTGCGGCACCACCCTGATAGACTGCTGGGATGCCAGCGGTACTTCCTACGTTAATTTCAGCGAAACGACTGCCGTTACCAGCGGCAAGACCTACCGCCTGACCCTGGTGGGCACCAGCAACGGCAAGGCCTTTACCCCGCAGAGTATCACCAAGCCCTGCCCCTGAGCGTTCCCCAGCCAAACCCAGACCACAAAATCATGACAGAAAGGAACAACTCTTATGAAGAACTGGAAAAAGCGATTCATAAGTCTGCTCCTGACCATCGTAATGTGTCTGACCCTTGGCATCCCCGCCCTGGCAGCGGAGGATGCCCCCGAAATGGATGAAGAGACTGCCGTAACGGTCGCGCTGCTGTTCGTCTTGGGGAATATCGGGAATTCCCAGTGGGACATGACAACAACGGTTGACCGTATCGTTCCGATGTACGATAACAACGAGACGGTGTCGGCGTACCTGGTTCAGTTGAAAACGTCTGACGGGGCCGCAGGTTATGTGATCGTTTCGGCGGATCTGTGCTATCCGTTGATTGCCGAGTATTCGGATGATGCAACAGCCATGGTGTGTGAACCGAATCAGCTTGCCCTTGCGGAAGATGAACCTGCGGCTGAAAAAATTTATTACTATGGGCCGATGAACTACGGCACAGAAAAACGGGAAACCGCAGAAATCAACGCCGAAAGAAATTCCGTTCAGTCCCAGGAAAATTTCCGAGCGGGAGCGGCAATGGTTCGCATGGTGCAGTCTGTGAATCAGGAAGCGGGCTACTCCGTCCAGACGACCACTCCCACGGGAAAAGAGGGCAACTACATTTATAATCCGCTGGAGTATTTGAAAAGTCTCTATCCGGCATCTCAATTCCAGCTGCTGGGGTCGGCAAGTGCAGGTGAGACTTCTGTCACGCTGTATACGATTGCAGAGCGCAACGCTTGCGCAGTCTATGCGACCGCAGCCATGATCAAGTTCCACCTGGGAAGCAGCTATAGCTTTAGCAGTATTGTAAATTATTGCTTAAGCTACGCTGAGACTGGGGGATATGCGCGCAGGGACTCTGATGGCGTTATGAATTATTATATGGCACTTAGAAAACTTCAGCCGTTTGCCAGAGCTTGCTGTGCGCACTATGGCCTTAACCTGAATGTGACGAGTATGACATTTACTACTTTTGGATTGGCCAAAGGCGAAATTCAGAATGGCCGTCCGTGCATTTTGAATATTGCCAGCAGTGATCAGTATACGGATCACTCTGTCACTGCTTTTGCGTGGGCGTCTTACCTGGTTCCCAATGTTGATGTTACGGGCGCTGGCATCACATATGACTTCTTCAAAGTCGTAGATGGCTATGATAATCCCAGACTTGCACGCAGGTATGTGAACTGGAATTCTGTCACGGTCGATTTCATCACCTATTTCCGTCCGAACTAAACCGATGAAACGTTTTCTGACGGTCTGCGGGCTCCTTCTAGGAGCGGCGGCACTGGCGGTGCTGCTATACCACGTGATCCCGGTGCGGATCCTGACGGAGCATGAGCGGGAGCAGGTGGCGTCCATCGAGGTGGTATGCTGGGGCGTGGAGGAGCGATTGACCCTCACGGATCCGGAGGAGATCGACCGGATCCTGGCGCCGTTCCTGGAGAACCGCTTTCGCCGGGGCAAGCCCCTGGGCGGGAATCTCGCCATGCAGTTCCTGCTTTACAACGAGCGGGGGACGTGCCTGGCGGTGCTGCAGGAGACCGCCGCCGGGGGGACGCTGCAGCTGAAGCGGGGCATCCGCTTCTATCATCCCGTCCGGGAGGATCCGGCCTTTGAGGCCCTGTACCGCAGCTTCCGGGAGCGGATGGAAGCTGGAATTGATCCCTAAAGCTTTCCCCTGGGCGGAAACGCCCATTCTCTCCTCCGCCGTCTTCCCCGGGCGGCGGGATGCCAAAGCCCCCCCCGGCCACGCCGGGGGGGCTTTGGCGAATGGGCCTTGCCGGAAGGCGGGGCGTATGGTATGCTGGAAGCGGAAGATTGGAAGCACTGGACGGAGGAAGGAGCACACAATGGAGAGTTTCCCCTTGGAAGACCGGATCCAGGAGCGGATCCAGTCCTGCCGCCGGAGCCCGGGGTGCCGGACGGCCTTCTACCTGCTGGCGACCTATGTCATCTGCGAGGTCTTCTGCCGGGTCGCGGCGAGCTACCTCCTGA
The DNA here is from genome assembly GCA_934597465.1 of uncultured Dysosmobacter sp. Lineage (GTDB taxonomy): Bacteria > Bacillota > Clostridia > Oscillospirales > Oscillospiraceae > Oscillibacter. Next base: position 857 of record CAKTSC010000132.1, on the reverse strand, counting down.
CCGAGCGGACGATCATTCTCAGCGTCTGCTGCATGGGCGGCTTCCTCCTGCATGAGATCCACTGCTACGTCATGAAACCGCCCGCCGGGGAGAAGGAGGATGAGAAGAGATCCTCCGAAGATCCCATCGACCCGTGAAAAAATCGATCCCCCTCCCCCGGGGCGTCCTCCCAACGCCCCTCTCCCCGCCCCGCCGCCTTTGCGGCGGGGCGCTTTTTGGCATTCCCCGCGCATTGCCCCTTGCAAATCCCGCCCCGCTCCGATAAGATGGAAGGGAACACCCCCTCCCCTCCGGGAGGAAGAAGGAGGAAGCGCCATGGAGATCCGCAACGTCACCCATGTGCAGAACATCCGCTACGACAGGGAGACCGAATCCCTCTGGATCATCGACCAGACCCTGCTGCCCAACACCGAGCGGGAGATCCGCCTCGCAACGGCGGAGGAGATGTACGAGGCCATCCGCCTGCTGCAGGTGCGGGGTGCCCCCGCCATCGGCATCTGCGCGGGCTACTGCATGTACGCCCTGGCCCGGGAGATCCCCGGGGAGGGGGAGAGCTTCTATGAGGAACTCAAGAAAGCCGGAGCTTACCTGAACTCCTCCCGCCCCACGGCGGTGAACCTGAGCTGGGCCATCGGCAAGCAGTTGGAGACCGCGAAGGCCCACCTCCCCGAAGGCCGGGAAGCAACCCTGGGCGCCCTCTACCGGGAGGCCGTGGCCATCCATGAGGACGACATCGCCAAGTGTAAAGCCATCTCCGAGTACGGCCTGACCCTGGTGAAAGACGGCGACGGCATCCTCACCCACTGCAACGCCGGGCCTCTCGCCACCTCCCGCTACGGCACGGCCCTGGGCCCCAT
>CAKTSC010000131.1 GCA_934597465.1 uncultured Dysosmobacter sp. | reverse complement strand
GATCGTCATGCGTCCCCTGCGTGAGGTCTCCAAGCGGGAGAAGATCCTCTTCCCCATCGTGGTCACCATCTTCGTGGCGCTCCTGGTGCCCTCCGCCGCGCCCCTCATCGCCTGCCTGATGCTGGGCAACCTCCTGAAGGAGAGCGGCGTTACCGACCGTCTCAGCAAGACCATCCAGAATGAGCTGATGAACATCGTCACCATCTTCCTGGGCGTCAGCGTGGGCGCCACCGCCACCGGTGCCACCTTCCTCTCCTGGGGCACCCTGAAGATCCTGGCCATGGGCATCGTGGCCTTCAGCTTCGGCACCGCCGGCGGCGTGCTGCTGGCCAAGTTCATGAACCTCTTCCTCAAGGAGAAGATCAATCCCCTCATCGGCTCCGCCGGCGTCTCCGCCGTGCCCATGGCCGCCCGGGTCTCCCAGAAGGTGGGCCAGGAGGCCAACCCCGGCAACTTCCTCCTGATGCACGCCATGGGCCCCAACGTGGCCGGCGTCATCGGCTCCGCCATCGCGGCGGGCGTCCTCATCAGCCTCTACGGTTAAGGAGGGAACCATGGAATTCTTATCCGACAAGCCCCTGCTCATCACCGATACCATCCTCCGGGATGCCCACCAGTCCCAGGCGGCTACCCGCATGACCATGGAGGATATGCTCCCCGCCCTGGAGATCCTGGACAGCGTGGGCTACTACTCCCTGGAGTGCTGGGGCGGCGCCACCTTCGACGCCTGCATGCGCTTCCTGAACGAAGACCCCTGGGAGCGCCTGCGCACCATCCGCCAGCACGTGAAGCACACCAAGCTCCAGATGCTCTTCCGGGGCCAGAACATCCTGGGCTACAAGCACTACGCCGACGATGTGGTGGACGCCTTCTGCCGCAAGTCCATCGAGAACGGCATCGACATCATCCGCATCTTCGACGCCTTGAACGACGTCCGCAACCTGGAGCAGGCCATCCGATCCACCCGCAAGTACGGCGGGGAGGTGGAGGCCGCCATGAGCTACACCGTCTCCCCCATCCACAATGAGGACTACTTCGTGAAGCTCGCCAAGGAGCTGGAGGAGATGGGCGCCAGCGCCATCTGCATCAAGGACATGGCGAATTTGCTCCTGCCCATGGACGCCTACTCCCTCATCAAGCGCCTGAAGGAGACGGTCTCCGTCCCCATCCACCTCCACACCCACAACACCACCGGCACCGGCGACATGGTGAACCTCATGGCCGCCATGGCCGGGGTGGATATCGTGGATACCGCCCTTTCCCCCCTGGCCAACGGCACCTCCCAGCCCGCCACGGAGTCCCTGGCCGCCACCCTGCGCGGCACCCCCCGGGATCCCGGCCTCTCCCAGGAGGCCATGAGCCAGGCCGCCGCCCACTTCCGGAAAGTCGCCCAGCGGCTGAAGGACGCCGGGTCTCTCGACCCCAAGGTACTGAACGTGGACACCAACACCCTCATCTACCAGGTGCCCGGCGGCATGCTGAGTAACCTCATCTCCCAGCTCAAGCAGGCCGGGAAGGAGGATCGCTACTACGATGTCCTGGCGGAAGTCCCCCGGGTGCGCAAGGACTTTGGCTATCCCCCCCTGGTGACGCCTACTTCCCAGATCGTGGGCACCCAGGCTGTCATGAACGTGGTGGTGGGGAAGTACAAGACCTTCCCCAAGGAGTCCAAGGCCCTGCTCCGGGGCGAGTACGGCGCCGTTCCCGGCACCGTCAGCGAGGAAGTCCGGGCTCTCGCCGGGATCCGGCCCGAAGAGGTCATCACCTGCCGCCCCGCTGATCGGCTGGAGCCGGAGCTGGAGAAGTACAAGGAAGAGTTCAAGGATGTCGCCAAGAGCGAGGAGGACGTCCTCTCCCTGGCCCTCTTCCCCCAGGTGGCCGCCAAGTTCCTGGCCGTCCGGGATGCCGCAAAGGCCCCGGAGCCCGTCCCCGAGCTCTCCGCCAGCCAGGCCGACCCCGACGCCGTCCGGGAGCTCTACGTGGAGTTCCACGGCTGAGACCGGCCGTGAAAACGAAGGAAAGACCCGATCCCGCAAAGCGGGATCGGGTCTTTTGCTGTGATCCGGAAAACCGGGGCCGCCGGGTGGGAAGCGCGGGAAGCGGGCTCAGAGCTTTCTCATGTGGGCCCCGGCGGTCTTCCACATGAGCTTTTTGCGGATGTCGCCAAACTGGACCTCCATCAGGGCGTCGCCGCCCATGGGGGTGACGGAGAGCACCGTCCCCTGGCCGAAGGCGCTGTGCTCCACGCGGTCCCCCGTCTGGAACTCCACGGCGGCCGCTTTCGGGGCGGACTTCCCCGCCGGGGAAGCGCTCCGGGCCGGGGAGGGCCTCCCCGGCCGGCCCACGCCGGTGCCGCGGTAGGAGCGCCCGCTGGGGGCGCTCCCCCCACTGTAGCCACCGGAACGGCCGCCATAGCTGCCGCTGCCGTAGCCGCCGGAGGAGGCCCGGTAGCCGCCGTAGCTGCCCTTCTGGCGGAAGCTGCCGTCAAAGCCGTCGTCCCAGCCGGGGCTGCCGAAGCCGTCGGCGTCCCACTCACTGCGCTCAGGCCGGGGCTCGGGCTTGCCCTGCCACTCCATGTTCGCCTCCGGGATCTCCTTCAGGAAACGGGAGGGCTGGCAGGGGGAGGTCTTGCCGTAGAGCATCCGCTGCCGGGCGTTGGTGAGGGTCAGCTTCTCCTTGGCCCGGGTCATGGCCACGTAGCAGATGCGCCGCTCCTCCTCCAGCTCCTCAGGGTCGTAGGCGGCGCTCTGGCCGGGGAAAAGCCCCTCCTCCACGCCGACAACATACACCACCGGGAACTCCAGGCCCTTGGCGGCGTGCATGGTCATCATGGTGACGCAGTCATCGTCGGCGCTGACGCTGTCCAGGTCCGTGTAGAGGGCGATCTCATTGAGGAAGCCCGAGAGGGTGGGATCCTCCGGCTCTCCGTCCAGGAAGCCCAGGATGTTGGACTTCAGCTCCTGGACGTTCTCGATGCGGCCCCGGCTCTCCATGTCGTTCTTCTCCTCCAGGGCCCGGACGTAGCCGGTGTCGTCCAGCACCTGGTCATAGAACTCCGGCAGGGCCAGCCGTCCCCCAGCGGCGCGGAGGGAGTCGATGAGGTCGGCGAACTTCAAAAGCTTCGCCGCGGCGCTCTTCAGCTCCGGGAAGAGGTCGGCGTTCCGGATGGTCTCGTAGAGGGAGAGCTGCTGCTGCGCCGCCACCACCGTGAGCTTCTCGATGGTGGTGTTGCCGATGCCCCGGGCGGGGACATTGATGATCCGCCGCAGGCGCAGGTCGTCCAGGGGGTTATTCAGGACGCACAGGTAGGAGAGGATGTCCTTCACCTCCGCCCGGTCAAAGAACTTGGTGCCGCCCACGATGCGGTAGGCGATGCCGTTGCGCTTCATGGCGTATTCCAGGGCGTTGGACTGGGCGTTGGTGCGGTAGAGCACGGCGTGGTCCCGGAACTGCCGCCCCCGGTGGACCCCCATCAGGATGTCCCCGGCCACGAAGTTGGCCTCGTCCCCCTCGTTGAAGACGGTGCGGATGTGGACGGGCTCGCCGCCGCCGCTCTTGGTCCAGAGGGTCTTGCCCTTGCGGCCGGTGTTGTTGGCGATGACGGCGTTGGCGGCGTCCAGGATGTTCTGGGTGGAGCGGTAGTTCTGCTCCAGCCGGATGAGCCGGGCCTTGGGATACTGCTTCTCAAAGCTCAGGATGTTCTCAATGTTGGCCCCCCGGAAGCGGTAGATGCTCTGGTCGTCGTCGCCCACCACGCAGAGGTTCTTCCGCCCCCCGGCGAGAAGGGCCGTGAGCAGATACTGCAGATGGTTGGTGTCCTGGTACTCGTCCACCAGCACGTAGCGGAACTTCCGCTGGTAGTACTCCAGCACCTCCGGGCAGGTCCGCAGCAGCGTCACCGTGTGGAAGATGAGGTCGTCGAAGTCCAGGGCGTTGGCCGCCCGGAGCTTGGCCTCATACCGGGCGTAGACCTTGGCGATGCGGGCGTACTTCCAGTCCCGCTCCCCGTCCTGGCTCCGGGCGAAGTCCTCCGGCGTCTCATAGCGGTCCTTGGCCCGGCTGATGACGCCCAGCACCTCCCGGGGGGTAAAGGCCTTCTCGTCCAGGTTCAGCTCCCGGACGCAGTCCCGCACCACCCGCTTGGAGTCGTCGGTATCGTAGATGGTGAAGTCCTTCTGAAAGCCCAGGTGCTCGATGTCCCGCCGCAGGATCCGCACACAGGCGGAGTGGAAGGTGGAGGCCCAGATCTCGTTGGCGGCGGGCCCCAGCCGGGCCGCCAGCCGCTCCTTCAGCTCTCCCGCCGCCTTGTTGGTGAAGGTGATGGCCAGTACCTCCCAGGGCCGGGCGGGCTCCACGGCGCACAGCCGCCGGATCCGCGCCTCGTCCGCCCCGCTGAGCTCCTCCGGAAGGTTCTCCAGGAAGGCGAGCTCCTCCTCCCCGGCGTCCTCCGGCACCTCGGCGCAGTCGCTGCCCCGGCCATAGGTCAAAAGGTTGTAGATCCGCTGGATCAGCACCGTGGTCTTGCCGCTGCCGGCACCCGCCAGCAGCAGCAGGGGCCCCTCGGTGGTGAGGGCGGCCTGGAGCTGGGCCGTGTTGAGCCGCCGGAAGTCCCGGGCGATGGCGCCGCGCCGGGCGGCGATGTAGCGTTCCTCAAAGGTCATGCAATAGCCTCATTTCGTCAGTTTTCTTCTTAGACCTTCATTATACCGCCATCCGCCCCTCCCGGTCAACTGCCGCGCGCCCCTTTCCCATTGTTACCGAACTGTCATCATTTTGTGGTTGACATCCGTATACCGTTCTGCTATCATGATGCCATCAAAAGTAGACAACAGTATACCTCTCTGAAACCGGAGAGTGCCAGCAAGGAGGAACCTGCCATGAAAGTACACCTGTCCGACGGGGAGTGGAAGCTCATGAACAAGCTCTGGGACGCTTCCCCCCGCACCATCACGGAGCTCACCGCCGCCCTCCGGGGGGACACCGGCTGGTCCAAGAATACCGTCATCACCATGCTCTCCCGGCTGGACGCCAAGCAGGCCGTCTACTATGAGGAGGG
>CAKTSC010000130.1 GCA_934597465.1 uncultured Dysosmobacter sp. | reverse complement strand
GCCCGGGCCAAGGGCCTGGACGAGCGGAAGGTCATCTATCACCACGCCTTCCGCAACACCCTGATCCCTCTGGTCACCATTGTGGGCGGGTCTCTGCCGGGCCTCTTCTCCGGCGCCCTGATCACCGAGACCCTCTACTCCATCCCCGGCATCGGCTACACCTCCTACCAGGCCATGGTGGGCGGCGATATCCCCTTCTCCATGTTCTACCTGACGTTTTTGGCCATCCTGACGCTGGCGGGCAACCTGATCTCGGATATCCTCTATGCTGTGGTCGATCCCCGCGTGCGCATCTCGTAAGAAGGGAGAAAGTTCGCCATGTCTGATAATATGGAAAACCGTAACGACCTAGAGCGGGAGGACACCCTGGAATCCCCCGAGACCGTGGAGGAGACCACGGAGGCCCCCGTCGCCGAGACCAGCACCGAGAGCGAGCAGTACTCCCTCAACGATGACCGCCGGGTGAAGGTCCTGTCCCCGGGCACCTTGGTGGCCAAGCGCTTTTTCCGGAACCGCATCGCCGTCACCGGCCTTGTGATCCTGGCCTTCATGTTCCTCTTCTCCTTCTTGGGCGGACTGCTGTCCCCCTACAAGGAGGATCAGAAGTTCTACCGCTATGACATCCAGCAGAAGACCTACGCCGGCGTCATCGAGAACACCGAGTTCCGCTACGCCCAGGCCGACGGGCAGGACTTTGGCTCCATCCTCCAGGCCCAGCTGGTGCTGGCCGTCCAGACCAACAAGGACAGCTTCACCTATAAGAACGTGACCTATACCGTCACGGAGGAGGGCCCGGACTTCTACTCCGTCAGCATCCAGGGCGGCGCCAATATCGGCATCGCCTACAAGGACGTTGTCAGCTCCTCCATGGAGGGGGAGAAGGTTCCCTATGCGCTGCAGTTCGCCGCGCTGAAGGCCTATACCAACGGCGAGACGGCCTTCACCGCCGGCGGAAAGGACTACACCATCACCGAGGATGGCGGTGTGCTCCAGGGCGGCAATGAGGTGGCCTACGTCAGCCGCTACGTTGTCAACGCCATCATGGGCGACGTATTCCTGACCCGGGACTTCAAGGATCAGCTCATTACGTGCATCGAGTCCGGGAACGAGGACTTCAACTATACCGGCGAGGACGGCGCAACCTATGACTACAAGGTCAGCTATAGCGCCGATACCAAGGGCTGGACTGTCCTGCAGAGCAAGGAGACCTACGTTTTCGACACCTATTCCTCCCCCAGCCGTGAGCACTGGCTGGGCACGGATCGCAACGGCATGGACATGATGACCCGCCTGATGTACGGCGGCCGGGTGTCTCTCGTCATTGGCTTTATCGTGGAGATCATCGCGACGGTTCTGGGCGTCATCCTGGGCGGCATCTCCGGCTACTTCGGCAAGTGGGTGGATATGCTCATCATGCGCATCGTGGACGTGTTCTACTGCATCCCCTCCATGCCCATCATCATTATTCTGGGCGCCGCCATGGATAATACCGGCGTGGATCCCCAGATCCGAATGATCTATCTGATGCTGATCCTGGGCTTCCTGGGCTGGCCGGGCATGGCCCGTCTCGTCCGCGGCCAGATCCTCTCCCTGCGGGAGCAGGAGTTCATGACTGCCACGGAAGCCTGCGGCATCAGCGTTTCCCGCCGGATCTTCCGGCACCTGGTGCCCAACGTCATTCCGCAGCTCATCGTCTCCTGCACCATGGGCCTCGGCAGCACCATCATCATCGAGGCGACCCTGAGCTTCCTTGGCCTCGGCGTCAAGTTCCCCTTCGCTTCCTGGGGCAACATCATCAACGACGTCAACAACACCTTCGTCCTCCAGAACTACTGGTTCATCTGGATCCCCGCCGGCGTGCTGCTGCTGCTGACGGTTCTGGCCTTCAACCTGGTGGGCGACGGTCTGCGGGACGCCTTTGATCCCAAGATGAAGCGCTGAGAAGGGAGGATACCGAAATGGCAAAAAAGAACGACGGCTATCTGTCCGCGAAAGAATCCCGCCGGATCTCCAAGGAGAACCGCAAGATCACCGATGCCCTGGAGAAAAAGCGCAAGCGCAAGAATGTCCCCGAGTCCGAGTATCTTACCGAGATGCACGACCCCAACAACGCCGTGGAGTTTGACGGTCTGAAGACCTATTTCTTCACCGACGTGGGCGTTGCCAAGGCCGTGGACGGCATCTCCTTCGACGTGCCCATCGGCAAGACCGTGGGCGTCGTGGGCGAGTCCGGCTGCGGCAAGAGCGTCACCAGCCTCTCCCTGATGCAGCTGCTGCAGCGGCCTCAGGGCCAGGTGGTGGAGGGCGCCATCCGCCTGAATCTGGGCGACAAGGCTTATGATGTCACCAAGGCCCCCAACGAGGTCATGCAGAAGCTCCGGGGCAACTACGTCTCCATGATCTTCCAGGAGCCCATGACCGCCCTCAACCCGGTCTTCCGCATCGGTGAGCAGGTCAACGAGGTCATCGCCCTCCACGACGGCGAGGGCAAGAGCCAGGAGGAGATCAAGAAGCGCACCATCCACCTTCTGGAGATGGTGGGCATCGCCAACAGCGAGGGCGTCTACCAGATGTTCCCCCACGAGCTCTCCGGCGGTATGCGCCAGCGCGTCATGATCGCCATGGCCCTGGCCTGCAACCCCCGCATCATCATCGCCGACGAGCCCACCACCGCGCTGGACGTCACCATCCAGGCCCAGATCCTGGATCTGCTGCGCCAGCTGAAAGATAAGATCAATTCCTCCATCATGTTCATCACCCATGACCTGGGCGTCATCGCCGAGATGGCGGACTACGTGGTGGTCATGTACGCCGGCCGCATCGTGGAGAAGGGCACCGCGGAGGAGATCTTCGCCCATCCCGCCCATCCCTATACCATCGGCCTCATGGCCTCCAAGCCCGTGGTGGGCAAGAAGGTGGAGAAGCTCTACTCCATCCCCGGCAAGGTCCCCAACCCCATCAACATGCCGGACTACTGCTACTTCAAGGACCGCTGCGAGATGTGCGTGGAGGGCTGCAATGGCGAGTATCCCCACATGATCCAGCTGAGTCCCACGCATTTCGTCACCTGCTATCGCTACTATGACAACGGAAAGGGGGAGAAGTAAATGGCAGAGAAAATGAATTTCCAGGACCCCGGCTTCACCCCCATTGAGCCCGATCCCCAGTATATCCTGCAGGTCAACGGCCTGAAGAAGTACTTCCCCATCAAGGGCGGCATGATCGGAAAGACCACGGGCTATGTGAAGGCCGTGGACGGCGTCACCTTCAATCTCAAGCGGGGCACCACCATGGGCCTCGTGGGCGAGTCCGGCTGCGGCAAGACCACCACCGGCCGCACCATCCTCCGCCTCTCCGGCGAGAAGACGGCGGGCCAGGTGCTCTTCAACGGCCAGGAGATCTACGACCTCAGTGCAAAGGAGCTCCGCGCCCTGCGCACCAAGATGCAGATCATCTTCCAGGACCCCTTCTCCAGCCTCTCTCCCCGGATGCCCGTGGGCGAGATCATCGGCGAGGCCGTCCGGGAGCACAATCTGGTGCCCAAGGAGGAGTTTGACGACTATATCGACCAGGTGATGGACAACTGCGGCCTGCAGTCCTTCCACAAGGATCGCTATCCCCACGAGTTCTCCGGCGGCCAGCGGCAGCGCATCTGCATCGCCCGGGCCTTGGCGCTGAACCCGGAGTTCATCGTCTGCGACGAGCCCGTCTCCGCTCTGGACGTTTCCATCCAGGCACAGATCATCAACCTTCTGAAGGATCTTCAGGAGAAGTACAACCTCACCTACCTCTTCATCTCCCACGACCTCTCCGTGGTGGAGCACATCTCCGACGCGGTGGGCGTCATGTACCTGGGCAATCTCGTGGAGTACGGTTCCACGGAGGACATCTTCCGCAATCCCCTGCACCCCTACACCAAGGCGCTGTTCTCCGCCATCCCCGTCCCCGATCCCACGGTGAAGATGAACCGCATCGTGCTGGAGGGCTCCATCCCCTCTCCCGCCAATCCCCCCTCCGGCTGCAAGTTCCACACCCGCTGCGCCTACTGCACGGAGCGCTGCAAGCAGGAAGCCCCTGTCCAGCGTGAGGTGGAGCCCGGCCACTATGTGGTCTGCCACCTCTACGACGAGAAGGCATGAGAAAGCGCCGGTACGAGGATGACGACGGCCGCACCATCGTGGATATGAGCGGTGTGGAGCGGCCCAACCTCTTCACGCCCCGGATCCCCTCTCAGGAGGCTAAGAGCCGGGACTGGGAGCGGCAGGCAAAGCCGGAGCGCGAGACCCTGGATCTCAGCCCCGGCGAGCGCCGCTGGGCCATCCTGGGTGTGCTGAAGGCCGCTTTCCTCATTGCGATCCCCTATGCGCTGGGACTTGGCGGTATCATCCTGCTGATGTACCTGTTTCTCTGAAGAATTCTGCCCGCCCCGGCATCAGACGATGCCGGGGCGGACATTTTTTGCCCTGCCCCTGTAAGTGTCCTGAAATTGGGACAGATTCTGTGAGAGAATACAGCCACAGAAAGCTTACGGGAGGAGGAGAGGACATGGGGGCTTACGCACTGACCACCGCAGTCGTCGGGATCGTTGCCCTGGCCGCGAAATTCATGCAGCTGATCGGCTGGCTGGAAGGAGAGCGGCGCTGAGGCGTTTTTGCCTGGAAATGATTGACGGTTGGCAGATGACATAATATCTGCCGATATGCGCAACTTTTTCGCAACCAAATGCGGACTTATGCGGCCTGGAGCAGCCTTTTCTGGCGCTTCGCCTTATAGAGCGATGGTGGCCGATAAGCAAGTCTTATGGACAAAAAATCTCATGAAAATTGCCTGAAAACCTTGACAATCTGCACCTTTCATGGTATCCTAATCAAGCTGACAAGTTCTCCGGAAGGCACACGCAGGTGTAGCACAATGGTCAGGGCACCAGCCTTCCAAGCTGGGGATGCGAGTTCGATTCTCGTCACCTGCTCCACTTCCATTTGCGCCAGTAGCTCAGCTGGATAGAGCAACTGCCTTCTAAGCAGTGGGCCAGGGGTTCGAGTCCCTTCTGGCGTGCCATTTCTCAGCATTTT
>CAKTSC010000129.1 GCA_934597465.1 uncultured Dysosmobacter sp. | reverse complement strand
CCGGCGAGACCGAGGCCGAGGCCATGGATACCGTGTCTCTCGTGGAGGAGGTGGGCTTCGACGCCCTCTTCACCTTCCTCTATTCCCCCCGCCCCGGCACCAAAGCCGCCGCCATGCCGGATCCGGCCACAAAGGAGGAAAAGCAGGTCTGGTTTGACCGCCTCCTGGCCGTCCAGAATGCCAGGAGCGCCCAGATCCACGCCGCCTACATCGGCAGAACCGTCCGGGTTCTCGTGGACGGCAAGAGCGGCGACGACGCTTACCCCCTCTCCTCCCGCACCGAGGGCAACCGCCTCGTCCGCCTGAAGGGCGATGAGAGCCTCATCGGCCGCTTCGTCCAGGCCAGGATCACCGCCAGCAACACCTGGGCCCTCTACGGCGAGGTAGCGGAGACCCAGCCCCATTGCAGCTGCTGAGGGGCGATGTATTACGTTTATCTTCTCACCAATCGCACCAATGTGACGCTTTACACCGGAGTGACCAATGACCTGCGGCGCAGGATATGGGAGCATCGGAACCATGCCGACCCGGGCGGCTTTACCGCAAAATACGGCGTCGGGAAGCTGGTCTACTACGAGATGACATCCGACGTGAAAGCCGCACTGGAACGGGAGAAGCAGATCAGATCCTGGAGCCGGAAACGGAAGAACCAGCTGATTGAAACCAGCAATCCGGGGTGGAAAGACCTTTATCCTGATATTGCGGAACCCTAACGCCATTTCTCTGTCATTCCGAGGAGGCCCGCAGGGCCGACGTGGGAATCCGTTTCCCTTGCAAAAGGAACGAAGGATACGGATTGCCGCGTCGCTCCGCTCCTCGCAATGACAACTCCTATCGTGACCTATCCCTAATCTATGAAAACGAGGTGATCCCTTTGGCGGAGCTGACCCCCATGATGCGTCAATACCTGGAGATCAAGAAGGACAACCCGGACTCCATCCTCTTCTTTCGCCTGGGTGATTTCTACGAGATGTTCGCCGATGACGCAAAGATCGCCTCCAAGGAACTCGACCTGGCCCTCACCAGCCGGGATCACGGCAAGCACGCAAAGCCCGCCGAGGAGCAGATCCCCATGTGCGGCATCCCCTACCATGCCAGCGACGCCTACATCGCCCGGCTCATCAGCCGGGGCTACAAGGTGGCCATCTGCGAGCAGACAGAGGATCCCGCCAAGGCCAAGGGCCTCGTCCGCCGCGATGTCATCCGGGTGGTGACCCCCGGCACGGTGACGGACGCCGCGTGCCTGCAGGACAAGGCCAGCAACTTCCTCTGCGGCATCTATCTGGATAAAAACTCCGGCGGCGTCTGCTTCTGCGATATCTCCACCGGTAAGACCCACCTCACCGCCTTCACGGGCCAGGACTGCGCCGGGCAGCTCGTCAACGAGCTGGGCCGCTTCTCCCCGGTGGAGGCCATCCTCAACGACGGGGCCTTTGAGAGTGAGGAGCTCCTGACGGCCCTTCGCCAGCGCTTTTCCTGCCGGGTGGAGCACGCCGACCACCGCTTCCGCCTCTCCGCCGCCGAGAAGGCCATCCGCGCCCAGTTCGGCGACGAGGGCTGGGAGAAGCTCCCCGCCGCCAATCCCGCCGCGGCCCTGAGCCTGGGCGGCCTTCTCAGCTACCTCTATGAGACCCAGAAGGCCGACCTCAGCTACATCCGGGATCTGGAGTACTACGCCCAGGGCGTCTTCCTGGAGCTGGATCTCACCGCCCGCCGCAACCTGGAGCTGACGGAGACCCTCCAGCGCCGGGAGAAGCGGGGCAGCCTCCTCTGGGTGCTGGACGAGACGAAGACCCCCATGGGCGGGCGGATGCTCCGCGCCTGGCTGGAGCGGCCATTGCGTTCCGTCACCGCCATCACCCGCCGCTCCGCCGCGGTGGAGGGCCTCACAAAGGATTCCGTGGCCCGGGGTGAGCTGATGGCCGCCCTCCAGGGCTTCGGGGACATGGAACGCATCCTGGGCCGGGTGGTCTACGGCAGCGCCGGGGGCCGGGATCTTGCCGCCCTCCGCTCCGCCATGGAGCGCCTCCCCGGCATCCGCGCCCAGCTCTCCGCCTTCTCCGACCGCCGCCTCCGGGAACTCTTCGCGGCCATCGATCCCCTGGAGGACGTGGCCGCCCGCATCGCCGCCACCCTCTGCGACGAGCCCCCCTTCTCCGTCCGGGAGGGCGGCCTCATCCGGGACGGCTACCATGCCGAGCTTGATCAGCTCCGGGATATCCTCTCCGGCGGCAAGGGCTTCCTCACGGAGCTGGAGCAGCGGGAGAAGGAGAAGACCGGCATCCGCACCCTGAAGGTGGGCTACAACAAGGTCTTCGGCTACTACATTGAGGTCTCCAACGCCTTCCGGGATCAGGTGCCCGAGGGCTACATCCGCAAGCAGACCCTGGTGAACGGCGAGCGCTATATCACCCAGGAGCTCAAGGAGCTGGAGCACACCGTCCTCACCGCCTCCGACCGGGCCGCCGCCCTGGAGTATGAGCTCTTCACCCAGCTCCGGCAGGAGGTCGCCGCCCAGGGCCCGCGCATCCAGTCTTGCGCCGCCGCCGTGGCGGAGCTGGACGCCCTCTGCTCTCTCGCAGAGGTGGCCGTCCGCAACCGCTACTGCCGCCCGGAGGTGGACGAGTCCGGCACCCTGGAGATCCACGGCGGCCGCCACCCGGTGGTGGAGCAGATGCTGCCGGACGCCCTCTTTGTCCCCAACGACACCTTCATGGGCGCGGCGGAAAACCGCGTCGCCATCATCACGGGCCCCAACATGGCAGGCAAATCCACCTACATGCGCCAGGTGGCCCTCATCGTGCTGATGGCCCAGATGGGCTCCTTCGTCCCGGCCTCCTCGGCCCGGATCGGTCTCGTGGATCGGATCTTCACCCGCATCGGCGCCAGCGACGACCTCTCCGGCGGCCGCTCCACCTTCATGGTGGAGATGAGCGAGGTCTCGGAGATCCTGCGGGAGGCCACGGCCCAGAGCCTCCTCATCCTGGATGAGATCGGCCGGGGCACCTCCACCTTCGACGGCGAGAGCCTGGCCCAGGCGGTGCTGGAGTACTGCGCCGACCGCAAGACCCTGGGGGCCCGCACCCTCTTCGCCACCCACTACCACGAGCTCACGGAGCTGGAGGGCAAGCTCCCCGGCACCGCCAACTTCAACATCGCCGTGAAGGCCCGGGGGGATGAGATCATCTTCCTGCGGAAGATCCTCCCCGGCGGGGCCGACCGCAGCTACGGCATCGAGGTGGCGAAGCTGGCCGGGATCCCGGAGAAGGTCTTGCGCCGGGCCCGGGCCATCCTCCGGGAGCTGGAGAGCCAGTCCGACCACCCCCGCCGCGCCGCCCCCCAGGAGGATCAGCTGACTCTCGGCAGCAGCAAGGAGACGGAAGTCCTGGATACCCTCCGCCGCTCCCACCCCGACGCCCTGACGCCCCTGGAGGCCATGCAGCTCCTCTACGAGCTGAAAAAGAAACTGGAGTGACCCTATGGCAAAGAAGAAATCCACCCAGACCCTCTCCCAGGGTGAGACCGTGGCGGGCGTCCTCTTCCTGCCCCTCTACCTCTTCGTCCTGCCCCTGGTGAAGGCCCCGGCCTTCCGCCTGGCGGAAAAGCTTCTGGATCTCAGCCTCTCCGCCTCCCTGGAAAACGCCGTCTATTACTACATCCTCTTCGCCGTGACCGTCGTCATCTTCCACGGCTTCCTCTGCCGCACCAGCCGCCGCTTCCTGGATAACCTGGGGCTCGCCTGCCAGACCGTGGGCGTGGGCCTCGTGGCCCTCTACGGCCTCAATGAGCTCTTCTTCCGCCTCAGCGCCGCCTGGATGGGCAACCGGGTCAACCTGAATGACTCCGTCATCTCCGCCCAGATCCGCTCCGCCCCCTGGTCGACCCTCCTCATCGTGGTGCTCCTGGCCCCCTTCATCGAGGAAGTCCTCTTCCGGGGCCTGGTCTTCGGCGGGCTCAAATCCCGCAGCCGCCCGGTGGCCTACGCGGTCTCCTGCCTCCTCTTCGCCTTCCTCCACGTCTGGCAGTTCGCCGCCGTCCACCAGGATCTCACCTACTTCCTCCTGATGCTCCAGTACCTGATCCCCGGCCTGGTCTTGGCCTGGTGCTGCGACCGCTCCGGCACCCTCTGGGCCTCCCTGGGCGTCCACGTCCTGGCAAACCTCCTGAGCGCCGCCACCATCCTCTGAGCCCCGGCACGAGATCCCGTCCCCATCCCCTCCGTAGGGGCCGATGCCCACATCGGCTTCCGCAGAAACTTCCGTCAAACGTGTAGGGGCGGGGCTCTGTCCCCGCCCGTTCCCTCCGGACTTGCTATTCCTTTCGTCAACCCCGTAGGGGCGGCCCTATGTGGCCGCCCGCTCCCCCGTCCCCCGCCGGGCCCAAGGTTCCCTTGCGTAAAGGGAGCGGTCACGGCCTATGGCCGTGACTGAGGGATCGCCGGTACGCACCCTCGATGCCCGCACCCGCTTCCTCGCGTGACCTATCCCCGGGCGAACACATAGGTTCGCCCCTACACGGCGCGGATAGCTTTCAGAAATCACCAAACCCATCCCCTGCCGCAGCCTATGCTGCGGGGACGAAAGAACGGATTGCCGCGTCGGCCCTGCGGGCCTCCTCGCAATGACGAAAAATAAGGGAGAAATTCCTGCCTCCCTGTCATTCCGAGGAGCGCAGCGACGTGGGAATCCGTAACCCCGTCCCTTCAGCTCCCACACCCACCCCACCAGCGCCAGCGAAGCGGAGTGGCGCGGAAAGAAAAGCAGAGAGCATAACAAATTTATGCCCGATGGTTGATGGGGTTCCCATTCGATGCCCCGTGCGCAGCGAAGCGTCCGCACGGAAACCTGTCTCACGAAGAACCCCCTGCCCCGGGGCGGGACAGAGCCTGCCCCCTACCATCTTACCGAACCCCCTCAACAACAATGCCCCCCGTCCCCCGCACCAGCCCCTGCGCCCACCCACCCCAGGGGTGGGATTCCAAAGGAGGGGGGGGCGCAGCCCCCCTGCCTTTGGTCGTTTCAAGGGGGTCACGGGGGAAAATTTCGAAATCCCCCCGTGAATCTTTCTTGGGGAGCGCGAGGGGATATTCT
>CAKTSC010000128.1 GCA_934597465.1 uncultured Dysosmobacter sp. | reverse complement strand
GTGGAAGACCTTCTTGCCCTTCTTCAGGATGACGCCCTCGCCGGAGAACAGCTCCTGGGGGAAGGCGGCGGCAGCGTCCGTGACCTTCTTCTCATCCACGCTGAGGCCGCCCTGCTGGATGAGGCGGCGGGCTTCGCCGTTGGAGGCGGCAAGGCCGCAGCGCACCAGGAGCGCCAGGGCACCGATCTGGCCGTCCGCAAAGTCCGCAGCGGTGAGCTCGGTGGCGGGCATGTTCTCCTTGCTGCCGCCGCCGCCGAAGAGGGCGCGGGCCGCAGCCTGGGCCTTCTCAGCCTCGTCCTCGCCGTGCACCATCCTGGTGAGCTCGTAGGCCAGGATCTCCTTGGCCTGGTTGAGCTGGCTGCCCTCCCAGCTGTCCATCTCGTTGATCTGCTCGAGAGGCAGGAAGGTCAGCATCCGGATGCACTTCATGACGTCGGCATCCTCCACGTTCCGCCAGTACTGGTAGAAGTCGTAGGGAGAGGTCTTGTTGGCGTCCAGCCAGACGGCGTTGCCGGCAGTCTTGCCCATCTTCTTGCCCTGAGAGTCGGTCAGCAGAGTGATGGTCATGGCGTGGGCGTCCTTGCCCAGCTTCCGGCGGATGAGCTCGGTGCCGCCCAGCATATTGCTCCACTGGTCGTCGCCGCCGAACTGCATGTTGCAGCCGTGGTGCTGGAAGAGGTAGTAGAAGTCGTAGGACTGCATGATCATGTAGTTGAACTCCAGGAAGCTGAGGCCCTTCTCCATCCGCTGCTCATAGCACTTGGCCCGGAGCATGTTGTTGACGGAGAAGCAGGCGCCCACGTCCCGCAGCAGCTCCACGTAGTTGAGCTTCAGCAGCCAGTCGGCGTTGTTCAGCATCTGGGCCTTGCCGGGACCAAAGTCGATGAAGCGCTCCATCTGGCGCTTGAAGCACTCGGCGTTGTGATCGATATCCTCCTTGGTCAGCATCTTGCGCATGTCGGTGCGGCCGGAGGGGTCGCCGATCATGGTGGTGCCGCCGCCGATGAGGGCGATGGGCCGGTTGCCCGCCATCTGCAGGCGCTTCATCAGGGTCAGGGCCATGAAATGGCCGGCGGTGAGGGAGTCCGCGGTGCAGTCAAAGCCGATGTAGAAGACGGCCTTGCCGTTGTTGATGACATCCCGGATCTCTTCCTCATTGGTCACCTGGGCGATGAGGCCACGGGCCTTCAGTTCTTCGTAGCAAGTCATGGTATTTCTCCTTTATCCTCCGCGTTGGCGGTATTTTTTCTTGGGATGAGCCCGGGGCTCAGACCTCCGGCGTCAGGATCACGACGCCCTCCGGGATCTCCCGCGTCAGCGTCAGGGGCCCGGCCTCCCGCCGGACGTCCGGGAAGCGCGCCGTAAACTCCGAGAGCTCCCCCAGCTCCGGGAAGCCCACGCTTCCCTGCCGGTAGTGCATGGGGATCACCACCCGGGGGCAGACGGCATCCACCACCGCCTGGGCCTCCCCGGCGTCAATGGTATAGTACCCGCCTACGGGGATCATCATGCAGTCCAGGCCATGGAGGGACGCCGCCTCCTCCGCCGTCAGGGGCCGCCCCAGGTCGCCCAGGTGGGCCACGCGCAGGCCGCCGTAGCGGAAGATGCGGATGGTGTTCATGCCCCGGCGGCGGCCGTTCTCCCCGTCGTGGGGCACGGTGAGGGTGCTCATCTCATAGGGGGCGAAGCCCCGGACGTGGCTGAGATGCACCGCCTGAACGAAGTTGTGGTCATCATGTGGGTGGCTGCAAAGAACTTCCTCCGCCTCCAGCTCCAGGGGCGGGAGGCCCGGCACCATGCCGTCGTGGTAGGGATCCAGCACCGTCCGCCACTGGCCGAAGTCCAGGCGGAAGCAGGCGTGGCCGAAATAATGAAGGGTGATGCTCTCCATCTGCGCGCTCCTTTCCGTCGTTTCCAAAAAATAAAGCCCCCGTCCGCTCAGCGGACAGAGGGCGTCAGGACGCGGTACCACCTCTGGTTTGCCTTCTCCTCACGGATCGGGGCCTCACGCCGTGCGTTCACACGGCCGCGCGGTAACGGGCGCACCCGGAACACGCCTACTGGGACTTCCGTCCGTTGGGGTGCCAGCTCCGCGGTGTATTTCGGCGGCGGCCCTCTCCCCTTTCCAGCGGCCAGGGGCTCTCTTGGCAGGGCAAAACCGCGTACTTCTCCGCATCCTTGCTGTAACAGTAGCCTGATTCTATCCGATATGGCGGGAATTGTCAAGCCCTTCCGGCCGCTTTTTCCCGCCCGGGCCGGAAAGCGGCCCGGCGGAGCGGGAGGAGCATTCCAAGGATCCCCGCCAGCATCATGCCCCAGCAGAAGGGGAACGGCGGCGGGAAATGCGGGACTTCCAGGGAGAGGGTCTGCGCTGTCCCGTCCGGCTCCGTCACCCGGAGCCGCCCCAGAAGATCCAGGCGCAGAAGGGCGCCGTCCGCGCCATGGCCGCTGCGTCCGCCGCCGTAGGGAGAGAGGCCGTCCGCCTCCATGGCGGATCGCAGGGCGGCGCTGTCGGGGTAGGGCTCCGTCTCCGTTACCTGCGATCCCTCCACCGTCAGGCGGGCGGGGCCCCGGTAGGTGTAGATGCGCAGGGCCTCCCCTTCCAGCTTCCAGGCGAAGCCGGAAGCTCCGGCCTTATAAGTCGGAATGCAGAAGCGGCGGAGGAAGCGCCCTTCCCGGTCAAAGACCTGGAGGGAGGAGCTGCCGCCGCAGCCAATGTAGAGGTTCCCCTCACCGTCCCGGGCCAGGCCGTTGACATCCCGGATGGGGACGGCGGTATCCGAGAGGGCGAAGGCGTCGTGTACCTCGCCCCTGGCGGAAAAGAGGATGAACAGCAGTCCGGCAAGACTGAGAAGGAAGCAGAGCCCTGCCAGTGTCAGGGCAAATTGCCAGGAGATCTGGCGTTTTTCCTGTGAAGCCATATTCCTTTACCGCCTTTCCCTCTCAATGCTTGCGTGGTTTTTCCTCCGCGGATCCCGGCTGATTCAGCGCAGGCCCTCCCGGTACGCGGCGGCGGCGTCCAGCAGCTCTCCGGCGCTTTGCAGCAGGGCCTCTGTCACAGCGGCGCCGCCGCTGATGCGGGCCAGCTCCGCCTGGCGCTGGGCGCGATCCAGACGGCGGACTTGCGTAAAGGTTCTTCCCTTTACCTCTCCCTTCTCCACACAGAAATGGACATCCGCCATGGCGGCCAGCTGGGGGAGATGGGTGACGCAGAGCACCTGCTTGCGGCGGCTGACCTGGGCCAGCTTCTCCGCCACCTTCTGGGCGGCCCGGCCGGAGACGCCGGTGTCCACCTCGTCGAAAACCAGGGTGCCGATGTCCTCCTGCTCCGAGAGGACGTTCTTCAAAGCCAGCATGATCCGGGCCAGCTCACCGCCGGAGGCGATCTTCGCGATGGGCTTGAGATCCTCCCCGGCGTTGGCGGACATCAGGAAGCGGATGGCGTCGCAGCCGTCCTGGGCGGGCTCCTTGGGCTCGAAGCAGATCTCAAAGCGGACTTTCCGCATATCCAGCTCCCGGAGCTCCGTCTGGATGCGCTGCTGCAAGTCCCCGGCGGCGGCCTTCCGGGCCGCGGTCAAAGCCTCCCCCGCCGCGCGTACCTTTCCCTCGGCGGCGGTGAGCTTCCGCTCCAGGCGGGCCAGCTCCTCCTCCGAGGTCTCGATGGTGTCCAGCTCCCGGCGGCAGCGCTCCAGGTAGTCCAGCATGTCCTCCGCCGTGGCGCCGTACTTCTTCTTCAGGCGGTAGAGCTGGTCACAGCGGCTCTCCACGGCGTCCAGCTCCCCGGGGGAGAAATCGAACTCCTCCCGCTTGTCCCGCAGGATCTCGGAGAGGTCGTAGACCTCGGCGGCGGCTTCCTGCACCCGCTCGCAGAGCCCGGCAAACTCACCGCCCAGGCTCCGCAGGGGCGCCAGGGCCTCCGCCGCGCTCTGCAGCTGCCGGGCCGCGCCGTCGCTGTCGTCCCCGCCGCCCAGGGCATAGGCGGCCCCCTCCAGGGCGGAGAGGTACTTCTCCCCGCTGCGGAGGAAGTCCCGCCGGGCGCGGAGCTCCTCGTCCTCCCTGGGACGGAGGTCGGCCCGCTCCAGCTCGTCGATCTGGAAGCGGAGGGAGTCCATCCGGCGGGCCTTCTCGGCCTCGTCCATCCGCAGCTCCCCCATCCGGCGGCGGATGGCAAGCAGGGCCTCGTACTCCTTCTGATAGGCGGACAGAACGCCCTCCGTCCTGCCGTAGCGGTCAAGGTACTCCCCGTGGCGTTCCTCGTCCAGGAGCTGGGCCCCCTCGTGCTGGCCGTGGATGTTGAGGAGCTCCGCGCCCACGGCGCGCAGCTGACTGACGGTCAGAGGGCGGCCGTTGGCCCGGCAGACGTTGCGGCCGTCCGCCGTGATCTCCCGCTGGAGCAGGAGCTTTCCCTCCTCGTCCGGTGCCGCCCCGCAGGCGGCCAGGGCCGGAAAGGACTGCGGCAGGCCGGAGAACACCGCGCTCACAAAGGCGGAGACCGCCCCAGTGCGGATGAGATCCCGGGAGGCCCGGCCCCCCAGCACCGCCTGCATGGCGTCCACCACGATGGATTTGCCCGCGCCGGTCTCGCCGGTGAGGGCGTTGAAGCCGGGATAGAACTGGATGTCGGCGGTCTCGATCACCGCCAGATTCTCGATGTGCAGCAACTCCAGCATGGGCTTTCCCTCCTTCGGGCGTTACAGCATCTCCCGGATCTCCTGGCAGAAGAGCTCCGCCGCATCGGTATCCTTCATCACGAGGAAGACCGTGTTTTCCCCGGCAAGTGACCCCACAAGGCCCATGATATCCATATGGTCCAGCGCTTCGCAGGCGCCGCCAGCGAGGCCGGAAAGGGTCTTGATGACCACCATGTTCTGGGCGCTGTCCACACTGGTGATGCTCTCTTTGAAGATGGTGCGGAGCTTGTCCGCCACGTTGAGGCGGGCCCGGTTCACGGACACGGCGTAGCGGTAAACGCCCTGGCCCACCGGCTCCTTGATGAGGTGCATCTGCTTGATGTCCCGGGAGATGGTGGCCTGGGTGGAACGGATGCCCCGCTGGGCCAGACGGTCCAGCAGCTGCTCCTGGGTCTCGATGTTCTCC
>CAKTSC010000127.1 GCA_934597465.1 uncultured Dysosmobacter sp. | reverse complement strand
CCTCCACATGCTTGCGGGAGGCGATCTCCGGCACCACGCCGCCGTAGAGGGCGTGCATCTCCGCCTGGGAGGCGATGACGTCGGACAGGATCTTCCGCCCGTCCTCCACCACGGCGGCTGCGGTCTCATCGCAGGAGGATTCAAAGGCCAGGATCTTCATGCTGTCCCCTCCTCACTCATCCCAGGCGACCTTCGGGCTGTGAACGCCGCGCCAGGGGATCTGAACGTATTTCCGGAAGTTCTCCGGGGTGAAGCTGCTCTCGTAGACGTAGCGGTGCTGCCGCATGAGCTCCGCGTCCTCCACCTCGTGGCCCGGCAGGTACAGCGTCTTATAGTGGACGCCGAACATCTCCGTGTCGTAGCCCGCGGTCTTCAGGCCGCAGCGGGCGTAGAAGGCCAGGCGCCGCCGGGCCATCTCCGGGTCGGGGGCGTCCTCCGGGGCCTCCACCTCGCCGAAGATCACCGTGTCCGGCTCGGTCTCCCGGAGCTTCTCCAGGATCAGGGCCCCCAGGCCGCCGCTGCGGCGGTTCTGGGCGACGCAGAGGTAATCCAGTACCGCCCAGCCGGGATGCCCCAGCCAGAGGAAGGCGGTGCCCGCGATCTCGTCCCCGTCAAAGAGGCAGTAGGGCTTGTAGCGGCCCAGCACCATGAGCCGGCGGATGGCCCGCAGGGGCTTCAGCTCCGAGGGGGGGAAGGCCTCCCGCATGTCCCGGTCATAGACCGCCGCCAGCTGCTGCTCCGTGGGAAATCTCAGTTCCATGGGTAAACTCCTTCGTCATGATGATGGCATCCTCCCGGGGATGCTCGTAGTAGTTCTTCCGGCGGCCCGTGCCCCGGAAGCCCCGGCTGCCGTAGAGCAGGATGGCGGGCTGGTTGGAGGCCCGCACCTCCAGCGTCAGGAAGCGGAGCTCTTTGGCCTGGGCGAAGTCCAGGAAGACCTGGAGGATCTGCCCGGCTACGCCCCGGCGGCGGCAGTCCGGCCGGACGGCGACGTTGGTGATATAGCCCTCGTCCAGGATCACCTGGAGCCCGGCGTAGCCCGCCACATGGCCCGCCTCGTCCAGGGCCACCAGCATGGCGGAGAGGGCGTTGTCCAGCTCCTCGGCCAGCATGTTCCGCGACCAGGGGGTGCTGAAGCACAGGCGCTCCAGCTCCGCCACCTCGTCCAGGTGCTCCGCCGTCATGGGCACGATGCGCACGTGCAGCTTGTTTCCTTCCATGGTATCCTCCTATGTCCGCCCGCCCGGGGCGGGTCGTTATCCCTTGGCTTCCAGCCAGTTGCGGCCCCAGTGGGCCTCGGCGGTGAGGGGGACGGCCAGGCTTGCCACACCCTGCATCTCCTCCGCCAGGAGCTTTGCCGCGGTCTCGGCCTCGGCCTCCGGGCACTCCACGATGAGCTCATCGTGCACCTGGAGCACCAGGCGGGCCTGGAGGCCCTCGGCTCTCAGGCGGCGGTGAACGGCCACCATGGCCAGCTTCATGAGATCCGCCGCCGTGCCCTGGATGGGCATGTTCAGGGCCACCCGCTCCCCGAAGGAGCGGAGGTTGAAGTTGGAGCTCTTGAGCTCCGGCAGATCCCGGCGGCGGTGGAAGAGGGTCTCCACGTACCCATCCTCCCGGGCCTTGGCCACCACGGCCTCCATATAGGCGCGGACGCCGGGGAAGGAGGCGAAGTAGGCCTCCATATACTCCTTGGCCTCCGCCACCGTGACGCCGATGTCCTGGCTCAGGGAGTAGGCGGAGATGCCGTAGACGATGCCGAAGTTCACGGCCTTGGCCCGGCGGCGCATCTCGTGGGTCACGTCCTCCGGGGCCACGCGGAAGACCTGGGCGGCGGTGGCGGTGTGGATGTCCCGCCCCTCCCGGAAGGCCCGCTGCATGGCCTCGTCCCCGGCGATGCAGGCCAGGAGCCGCAGCTCGATCTGGGAGTAGTCGGCGTCCACCAATAAGCAGCCCTCCGCCGGAATGAACATCTTCCGGATCTCGCTGCCGAGATCCGTGCGGGTGGGGATGTTCTGGAGGTTGGGCTCCGTGGAGCTGAGGCGGCCCGTGGCCGTCACCGTCATCTGGAAGGAGGTGCGGACGCGGCCGTCGGGATCCAGGGCCTTCAGGAGGCCGTCGGCATAGGTGGAGCGGAGCTTGGCGTACTGGCGGTATTCCAGCACGGCTCCCACGATGGGGGCCTCGTAGCGGAGCTTCTCCAGGACGTCCGCATTGGTCGACCAGCCGGTCTTCGTCTTCTTCCCGTGGGGGAGGCCCAGCTTGCCGAAGAGGATCTCCCCCAGCTGCTTGGGGGAGTTGATGTTGAAGCTCTCCCCCGCGAGACCGTAGATCTCCTGCTCCAGGGCGGCGGCTTTGCGGGAGAGCATCTCGCCGAAGGCGGCGAGGGCCCCTTTGTCCACCCGGCAGCCCGCCAGCTCCATCTCGGCCAGGACACGGCAGAGGGGCAGCTCCGCCGTCTCGTAGAGCTCCCACTGATCTCTTTCCCGCAGCAGGGGGAGGAAGGCGGAATAGAGCCCGTCCACGGCGCTGACGTAGCTGTGGAAGGCGGCCTCCGCCGCGGCGGCGTCCCCCAGGAGGGAGAAGGCGTCCGGGCTCAGGTGGGCCGGGGCCGGGAGCTCCGCGTGGAAGTAGGCGGTGAAGAGGGTGGGCAGATCATACTTGCCGGAGGTGGCGTCCAGCAGGTAGGCGGCCAGGGCGGTATCGAAGCGGAAGCCCTCCGCCGGGAGGCCGTTTTCCAGCAGGGTGCGCATGAGATCCTTGACGTTGTGGCTGACCTTGGGGATATCGGCGGAGAAGAGGGCGGTGAGGAGGGCGTTCCAGTCCCCCCGGTAGCGTTCGAAGAAGAACTCGGCGGAGAGGAGCTCCCTCTCCCCCGTCTCGCAGTCCGCCATCACGGCGGAGAGATCCGGCAGGGCCAGGAGGGTCACGTGCTCCACCTGCCGGAAGAGGGCCAGGAGCTCCCGGGCCCGGGCCTCCTCCGTGACACACTCGCAGCACGCGGTGAGCTCCGGGGCCTCCGCCGCCGGGGCGGCGGGCTCCGTGGGGCGGAGGTTCAGCTTCTCGATGAGCTTATTGAACTCCAGCCGCAGGAAAAGGGGGTAGGCCTCCGGCGCGGGGGGCTGAAGGCGGTTTTCCGCCGGGTCGAAGGGCAGGGGGGCGTCCGTCACGATGGTGGCAAGCCAGAAAGACCGGCGAGCGGCGGCCTCCCCCTCCGTCAGACGCCGGATGGCGGCGGGCTTGGCGTCGATCTCCGGGAGCTTTTGATAGAGGGCGTCGATGCTGCCGTACTTCTGAATGAGATCCATGGCAGTCTTCTCCCCGATGCCGGGGACGCCGGGGATATTGTCGGAGCTGTCTCCCATCAGGGCCTTGAGGTCGATCATGTGGATGGGATCGAAGCCGTACTGGGCCCGGAAGGTCTCCGGGGTCATATCCTTGGTGGTGGTCTGACCCATCCGGGTGGAGACCAGCTTCACCTTGGTGCTGTCCGTGATGAGCTGGAGGGAATCCTTGTCCCCCGTTGCCACCACGCAGTCCCAGGCCTGGGCTTCGCACCTGCGGGAGATGGTGCCGATGAGGTCGTCGGCCTCCCAACCCGCCAGCTCGTAGCGGGGGATGCGCAGGGCGTCCAGCACCTCCTTCAAGACCGGCACCTGGACGCGGAGCTCCTCCGGCATGGGCTTGCGGGTGGCCTTGTAGGTCTCCTCCGCCTTATGGCGGAAGGTGGGGGCGTGGACATCGAAGGTGACGCAGAGGGCGTCGGGCTTCTCCTCCTCCCGCAGGCGGAGGAGGGTCGTCAGGAAGCCGAAGACCGCGTGGGTATAGAGCCCGTCCTTTGTGGAGAGGGGGCGGATGCCGTAAAAGGCCCGGTTGAGGATGCTGTTGCCGTCGATGACCATGAGCTTCATGGGGTTCCTCCGTTCCTCCCCCGCCAAAATGGACAAAGGCGCGGGAACGCTGACTTCGTAATTTTAATAGTATACACCATTTTCCCCGGCAGCACAAGTTCCTTGCTTGACAGGGATAAAAAACCTGTTAAACTGGGGGTGCATATTCGCGGTCTGACCTCTTCGCAGGCTTCCATTCCGCTTTCTGAAGGAGCGATCACTATGCTTTCCAATCTTATGACCGTGGGCGGTCAGGTCATCATGCTGTTTCTCATGATGGTGGCGGGCTTCTGCCTGGGCAAGGCGAAGCTGCTGCCCAAGGCCGTGCTGGGGAGCCTTACCAACCTGGTGCTCTACCTGGCCCTGCCCTGTATGCTCATCGGAGCCTTTGAGATGGAGGCCTCGGCGGAGAAGGTACACGGCTTCCTCTGGGTGCTGGCGGCCAGCGTGGCGGTGCACGCCCTGAACTTCGCGGTGGGGCGCGCCCTGCTGCGGGATCCGGACGACGGGCGCAAGCGGGTACTGGTGGTGTGCGCGGTGTTCTCCAACTGCGGCTTCATGGGCTACCCCCTGCTGGCCTCCCTGATGGGGGACATCGGGCTCTTCTACGGCTCGGCCTACAACCTGGTCTTCACCACCCTGCTCTGGACGCTGGGCTTTCACTATATGCAGCGGGAGAAGGAAGGCTACCACCTGAAAAAGTTGATCCTGAACCCCGGCATCATCGGCATGCTGCTGGGCTTCTCCGTGTTCCTGCTGCAGATCCAGCTGCCGCCGGTGCTGGAGAACACCGTGGAGTACCTGGGCAACATGGCGGTACCCCTGCCCATGCTCATCATCGGCGCCCAGCTGGCCCACGCGGATCTCGCCCATCTTTTGCGGGATCGCTGGAGCTGGGTGGGCGCGGTGCTGCGGCTGCTGGTGCTGCCGCTGCTGGCCCTCTTCGGCCTTTACGCCCTGGGGCTCCGGGGCGACCTGCTGATGGCCACCGTCATCTGCGCGGCGGCACCCCCGGCGGCCATCGTGGCCATGCTGGCGGAGAACTGCGGGCGCGATCCGGTGCTGGCCTCCGGCGTGGTGTCCTTCCACACGCTGCTCTCCGTGGTGACGATGCCGGTGGTGGTGTCCATCGCCCAGCTCTTCGCATAAAACGCCATCAAAAGACCGGGACGGATTTCCGTCCCGGTCTTTTCTTATCCCCGGAGGGAGCGGCGGCGCTGGAGATATC
>CAKTSC010000126.1 GCA_934597465.1 uncultured Dysosmobacter sp. | reverse complement strand
CACTCGTGGTTGCCGGTGACGAAATACGTGGGGGCGATGGCGGTCAGCGCCGCGCCCACCCTCCCGGCGTAGGCTGCGGGCTCCGCCGTGTCCTCGTCCACCAGATCCCCGGTGACGAGGATGAGATCCGGGGCCGCCCCCTCCACCGCCGCGAGGAGCCGGGCGTTGTCCTGCCCGAACTCCGCCCCGTGGAGGTCGGAGAGCTGCACCAGCCGCAGCCCCGAGAGGGCCTCCGGCAAGTCCGCTGAAGGGTAGGAGAATTCCTCCACCTGCAGGCTGATGTTCTCCCACAGGGCAAAGAGCGCCAGCGCCGCCAGCAGCACCAGCCAGCGCCGCGTCTTCCGTTTTCCGCCGTGCTTGGCCATGACCGTCCTTCCTCCCGCCGCCGGGAAAGCGCCCCGCCGGGGGCGCGCCGTTTGTTTTCCTGAATGATATAGTGTATCATATTTTCCCCGGTATTGCGAGGGGGCGGCGGAAATTTTCCAAAAGATCTCTGCCGCGCCGTCCCTGCCGGGGCAAAAAAGGGAAGAGCGCCTGCCGGAGAGACAGGCGCCCGGGGAAGCGGCGGTCAATGATGGATGCCGAACTGGTTTTCGATGCCGTAGAGCACCATGGTGACTTCCTCCCGCTTGAGATCCAGCAGCTCCCAGAGGATGCCGGCGGCCTCGCCCCGGTCGCCGGAGAGCAGGGTGCGGACGATGTCCGTCACGTCGTAGGTCTGGCCCTTGTACTCGTAGAGGCAGACCTCCGGGATGGCCGGGGTCTTGGCCAGCAGTTCCTCAATGGGATAGCCGCAGTGGGGGCAGGTGTGGGCCTTGTCGCTGACCTGGCCGCCGCACTCCGGGCAAAGCATCAGTGCCATAGAAAAAACCTCCTCAGCTTGCGCCGTCCGGGGGGATGGCTCCGGCGGCGCTTTCTTTCGATGGTAAGATAGCACATTCCGGCAGGAAACGCAAGTCCAGTCAGTCCCCCTGGGCGCAGAGGGCGGAGAAGTAGCGGTAGTAGGGCAGCAGGAAGTCGAAGCCGTTCTTCACCCGCTCCAGGATGTCACGGGAGAAGAGCTCCTCCGTCAGGGCCTCCTCGTGGGAGAGAGAGAAACCCTTGAGGACGTACCAGGGGGAGAGCAGCTCCGAGGGAGCCTGGGCCCGGGGCTTTTTGTAGGTCTCACCGGAGAGGGTGAACTCTCCCTGGCGGCGGAACTTTCGCATGAGGGCCTCCATCTCCTCCGGCCGCTCGGTGAGCTGGCGACGGAGCCGGGCCATGGTGGCGGGACGGACGGAGTAGCAGCCCATGCCATAACCCCAGCCGTCCGGCGAGAGCTCAAACCAGAAGCAGGGAGCCTCGTCCCAGGCCCCGGCGGGTTTCTGGATGGAGATCCAGAGGTGATCCTTGTAGGGGCCCCGGCCATGGAGACGGCGGGCGTCCCGGTAGATGCGGGAGACCTTGCACATCAGGGGTTCCCCCTTCAGCTGAGGGGCCACGTGCCCGTAGAGCTCGTCGCCCAGCTCCTTCATGGGGCGGTAGAGGTGATCCAGGTACTCCTGCTTGTGGGATTCGAACCAGGGGCGCTCGTTGTTGAGGCGGATGCCCCAGAGGAAGTCCACGGTGGTGTCGTCAAAACCTTGAAACATGGGGATTCTCCTTTGCGCGGCCCCGGAAGGGGCGGGGAATTGCCCTGCGGGGGGCGGGGTATGGGGGTATCAGCGGAATTTCATGGCGGTCTTCCCATTGATGGCCTGGGCCTCCTCCGCCGTGGCCCAGAGCCAGATGGGGGCGGGGCGGTTCGCGTCCAGGAAGAAGCGCTCCTCCGTCTCCGGCAGGTACTTCCGGATCTGGCGGTTCAGAAAGACGCCGGTCTGGGGATCGATGAAGTCATTGCTCTCCCTGGCGTGGAACGAGACGGGATGTCCCGCCAGGGTGAAGTCGGCGTGATAGCGGTCATGGCCCCGGATGTCCGCCAGGGGCAGGCCGGAGATCCGCCGGAGGCCCTCCAGGATGGGGACGTAGGCGTCGTCCTCCTGGATGCACTCGGCGTCCCCGGGGGAGTAGACCCGGTTCCAGTCGAACTCGCCGCTGCCCAACATCCCCCAGAAGGGGCAGTGGGCGTAGAACATGCTCTGCTCCGGGTCGCTGTGCCAGAGGAGGTCTTCCTCCTGCTGGGGCGGCAGGGTGATGCCCACGGACTTCAGGGCCGCCACCTGGGCGTGCTTGGTGACGGCGTGGTCGTCGTCCACCTCCACGCAGTCCTGAATGGTCTGGACGAAGCGCTGCTTCGTCCGCTCGTAGATGGCGACGCCCGCGGCGATCATGAGGAGAACGATCAAAAGAGCGGTCATGGCTTGGCCTCCAGTTTTCGGAGTTGGCGCCGGAATTCCTCCGGCAGGGGGCAGCTCAGCTCCACCGCCTCCCCGGTGCGGGGATGGAGAAAGCGCAGGCCCACGGCGTGGAGGCACTGGCCCCGAAGGCCGGGAACGGGTTTCCTCGCCCCGTACACCGTGTCCCCCAGGATGGGGTGGCCCAAATAGGCCATGTGGACGCGGATCTGGTGGGTACGCCCGGTCTCCAGGCGGCAGCGAAGGTGGGTGAAGCCCGGGTAGCGGGCAATGACCTCCCAATGGGTGACGGCCCGGCGGCCGTCCGAGACCACGGCCATCTTCTTGCGATCCCGCTTGTCCCGGCCGATGGGCGCGTCCACGGTGCCGGAGTCCTCCCGGAGATTGCCGGTGACGATGCACTCATACGTCCGGGCCAGGCTGTGATCCGCCAGCTGGGCGGAGAGCCTTTGGTGGGCGAAGTCGTTCTTGGCGGCGATGATCAGGCCCGAGGTGTCCCGGTCGATGCGGTGGACGATGCCGGGGCGCTTCTCCCCGCCGATGCCGGAGAGGGAGTCCCCACAGTGGTGGAGCAGGGCGTTGACCAGCGTCCCGTCGGCGTGGCCCGGGGCGGGATGCACCACCAGGCCCTTGGGCTTGTTGATCACGATGACATCCTCATCCTCGTAGACCACGTCCAGGGGGATGTCCTGGGCCAGGAGCTCCGTCTCCTCCGGCTCCGGCAGCGTGAGCTGTACCGTTTCGCCGCCCCGGAGACGGTAGTTCTTGGGCAGGGGCTTTCCTTCGCAGGTGACCTGCCCCTCCTCCAGGAGGCGGGCGGCGGCGGAGCGGGTCAGGCCCTCCTGCCGCCCGGCAAGCCAGGCGTCGACGCGGCCGCCGGCGTCCTCCGGCGGCACGGCGAGGGTCAGGGTGCTCATACCCGGGCCCCCCTGTCGTGCTTCTCGTAGAGGAAGAGGTAGTAGACGGCCCCCAGAACGGCCCCGGCCACGATACAGACATCCGCCAGGTTGAAGGTGGGGTAGCTGGGCCAGAAGGGGAAGTGGAACATGTCCACCACGTACCCCAGGCGCAGCCGGTCGATGAGGTTTCCCAGTCCGCCGGAGAGGATCAGGGCCCCGGCCAGGCGTCCCACGGGATGGCGCACCACGCCCCGCAGCAGCAGGACGAGGACGACGGCGAGGATGGCGGCGGTGACGGCGCTGAGGAGCCAGCGCATGCCGGAAAAGCTCGACCAGGCGGCGCCGTAGTTATGCACCCGGGTCAGCTCCAGCAGGCCGGGAAGGCAGGGGAGGTAGGGGTCTGCGGTGGCGGTGAAGCCCGCCGCCGGGGCGGCGAAGCGCGCCACCGTCCAGGCCTTCACGGCCTGGTCGGCCGCAGTGAGGACGGCGGCCAGCAGGAAATAAGGCAGCATGGGAAACCTCCTTACGCCTTCACCCGGAAGTAGATGGTGTGCACCAGCTCGCCCTGGGCGGCCTGGCGCTTGGTCTCAAAGAGCTGCAAGGACTCCACGAACTGGACGAACTTCTTGTAGCGGAAGTTCCGGACGTCGAAGTCCGGCAGCTTCCGACCCAGCAGCTCCGCCAGCTTGGACGAGAGGATCCACCCGTCGTCGGAGGAGTTCTCCTCCGCCAGCTTCACGAGGGTTTCCCGCACCACGTCCAGGTCGGAGCCGCCCCGGCTCTCCGGCACGGGGGGCTTGACGGCGGGCTGGGCCTCGGTTTTCTTTCTGCTCTTGCTTTTGGTCTTCTCCCGGCGCTCGGGCTTCTCCGGCTGGGCCGCCTCGTAGAGGAGATCCAGGTAGGCGAACTTGCTGCAGGCGGAGATGAAGCTCTGGGGGGTCTTCTGCTCCCCAAGGCCCAGGACGAACTTCTCCGACTCCCGCAGCCGGGCGGCGAGACGGGTAAAGTCACTGTCCGAGGAGACGATGCAGAAGGCGTCCACCCGGCCCTGGTAGAGAAGATCCATGGCGTCGATGATGAGGGCGGAGTCCGAGGAGTTCTTGCCGGAGACGTTGCGGTACTGCTGGATGGGCTGGATGGAATGATCCAGGATCACCTGCTTCCAGGAGCTCATCTCCCGGGCCGTCCAATCCCCGTAGATCCGGCGGATGATGACGCTGCCCAGGGCGTTGGCCTCGTTGAGGATGACGGGGGTATATTTGCTGGCGATGTTCTCCGCGTCGAAGAGCACCGCCACCTTGCGTTCAGCTTCCATGAATACGCTTCCTTTCCGCCCCGGAGGGGCGCTCCGGGGGTGCTGCCCCCGCCGGGCGGGGGCGCTCTCTGCGAAGGAAGGAACCCGCAGGGATTCCCGGGGACGCCCGCAGCGGCTGTCCCCTGTGCGCCGGGCGTCCCGGCTGTCCTCCGCGGGGATGGCGGAGGCGCCGGGCCGGTTTCCGCCCTCCCCGGGGCGGCGGCCTTCGCGGAGGGGGGCTCAGAACTCGATGATCTCCTCGGCCTCCGGCGCGGGTCTGGCGGCCGTCTGGGTGTAGAGCACCACGCCGTCCCCCTCCCGCAGGCGGAGCTCGCCGTGGGGGATGAGGGTCTTGCCCTCCCGGCGGACGAGGACGATCAGCGTCCGGCGGGAGATATCCAGCTCCCGGATGTGCTGGCCCACCCAGGGGTGCTGGCGGCGGAGGGTGATCTCCTTGAGGTCGATGTGCTGGTCGTTGCGGAAGCCCCGGGCCCCCAGCACCAGGGTATCCCCGGCCTGGAGCACGGTGTCGCCCCGGGGCATGACGATCTGGCTGCCCCGCTGGATGGCGGCGGCGATAACGCCGCCGGGGAGCCCGGCGTCCCGGACGGTCTTGCCCACCCA
>CAKTSC010000125.1 GCA_934597465.1 uncultured Dysosmobacter sp. | reverse complement strand
GCCGCCTTCTTGCGCTTGTTCTCCGGCCGGATCAGCAGGAAGTAGAAGATGGCCACCATCAGGACGATCATAATAATTTGTTCCATTGTGATTGCTCCTTTGCAAAAACAGTATTAAAACTATTATACCAAAGAATTCCGGTATTGCAAGCGCCTTTTGTGGGATTTACGCTCTCTGTTCCAGTTTTCCGCTGTATTTTTCCCGGAACTCCGCGAAATTCCCCTCGCCCAGGGCCTGGCGGATCCGGGCGGCCAGCTCATTGTAAAACCAGAGGTTGTGGAGCACGGCCAGGCGCAGGGCCAAGACCTCGTCCGCCTTGAAGAGGTGGCGGAGGTAGGAGCGGGAGAAGCGGCGGCAGACGGGGCACTGGCAGCTCTCACTGATGGGGCGCTCATCGGTGATATACTTCTCGTTCATGATGTTCACGGTGCCCTCCCAGGTGAAGAGCTTGCCGTGGCGGCCGTTGCGGGAAGGCATCACGCAGTCGAAGAAGTCCACGCCCCGGCTGACGGCCTCGATGATGTTGCTGGGGGTGCCCACGCCCATAAGGTAGCGGGGCTTATCCTGGGGGGCGTAGGGCTCCACGGCATCGATGATCCGGTACATCACCTCGGCGGGCTCCCCCACGGCCAGGCCGCCGATGGCGTAGCCGTCGCAGTCGAGCTTTGCGATCTCCTTCATGTGCCAGATCCGGAGATCCTCGAAGGTGGCGCCCTGGTTGATGCCGAAGAGCATCTGACGGGGGTTCACGGTCTCCGGCAGGGCGTTGAGGCGGTCGTGCTCGACCTTGCAGCGCTCCAGCCAGCGGAGCGTCCGCTCACAGGAGGCCTTGGCGTACTCGTAGGTAGCCGGGTTCTCCACACACTCGTCAAAGGCCATGGCGATGTCGCTGCCCAGGTTGGACTGGATCTGCATGGACTCCTCCGGCCCCATGAAGATCCGGTGGCCGTCGATATGGCTGGCGAAGGTGACGCCCTCCTCCTTGATCTTCCGCAGGGAGGCCAGGGAGAAGACCTGGAAGCCGCCGGAGTCCGTGAGGATGGGGCCGTCCCAACCGATGAATTTGTGAAGGCCGCCCATCTGCCGCACCACCTTGTCGCCGGGGCGCAGGTGGAGGTGATAGGTGTTGGAGAGCTCGATCTGGCAGCCCACTTCCTTCAGGTCGTAGGCGCTGACGCCGCCCTTGATAGCGCCCTGGGTACCGACATTCATGAAGACAGGGGTCTGCACGGTGCCGCCGTGGGCGCACCGGAACTCGCCCCGCCGGGCCTTCCTCTCGGTTTTGATGACTTTGAACATGATCTATGATTCCCTTTCCTTTTTCTTGGTCTCCTGAAAGAATGCCTTGAGGGCGGCCTTCCGCTCCGGCGGCAGCGCCGCCTTGGGAAGGCCCAGCTCCGCCCCGGCCAGGGCGCTGAGCTGATGGAGGCAGGCACCGCTGTCCACGCTCCGCCGGATGCGGAGGAAAGCCTCCTCCGCCCCCAGCGCCCGGAGTGCTTCCGGCGTCTCCACGCCGATCCTCCGCAGATTCTCCGCCAGTACCGGCCCGATTTTGGGGAGGTCAGTGAGTTCCATGATTTCTCCTTTCCCGGCCCTCTGGCCGACGGATGGATTCATAGCCCCAAGCGGCGGGCCAGCGCCACCCGCTCCTCCTCCGTGGGCGGCAATGGGCCGGTTTGCAGGACGCTGTCCTGGAACCGCGCCTCCGTCCCGGCGCAGGCCAGGCGGATACAGAGCCTCCCGATCCTTCGGGCCATCGGCTCCGGCCAGTAATTCAGCCAGCAGAGGGCGGGACGGTCATCCTCCCCCAGGTAGCCGCCCTCCGGCGGCAGCCCCGCATCCACGCAGCCCCAGAAGGGGTGAAAGATCCTAGCGCTCCGGCGAAGAATCTCCCCCATCCGCTCCGGGGAAAACGTGCCCCGCTGGCGCTCCTCCGGGATGTGGACAACAAAGGCGTCCAGGCCCTTGCGGTCCCCAGTATGGAGCCGGTATCCTACCGGCCGCTCCCCGCCGGAAAAGAAGGAAACACTGTACCCAAGGTCACCCAAGAGCAGGTTTCCCTGGTTGGTTTGTCCCTTCTGCAAAGTCCCGGCAAATGCCTCCTCCGTCCAAGGGAAGAGCTTTGCCTGAGAGCGGTCCCGGACGGTCTCAAACGCTGGTTCGCCCTCCCCCTCCCGGAAGAGGGAGAAAAGGCGGTATCCCTCCGCCGCTAAGGCAGCGAAGTCCTCCGGCCCGTTCCGCCGCCAGAGGATCAACGTCCAGTCCGCCATCAGTGCAGGAACATGGCGTCCCCGAAGGAGAAGAAGCGGTACTTCTCCCGGACAGCCTCCTCATAGGCGGAGAGAATATGCTCCCGGCCGGCAAAGGCGGAGACCAGCATGATGAGGGTGCTCTCCGGCAGGTGGAAGTTGGTAACGAGGCCGTCCATCACCTTGAAGCGGTAGCCGGGGTAGATGTAGATGTTCGTCCATCCGGCCTTGGGCTCCATGTGGCCGTCCTCCGCCGCCCAGGATTCCAGCGTCCGGCAGGAGGTGGTGCCCACGCAGATGCAGCGGCCGCCGCCAGCCTTGGTGTCGTTGATGAGCTTGGCGGTCTCGGGCGGCACGACGCAGAATTCACTGTGCATCTCATGCTCCGTGATCTCGTCCTCCTTCACCGGGCGGAAGGTGCCGAGACCCACATGGAGCGTCACATAGCCGATGCCCACGCCCTTGGCGCGGATGGTTTCCAGCAGCTCCGGTGTGAAGTGGAGCCCCGCCGTGGGGGCTGCCGCGCTGCCGGGGACTTTGGAGTAGACGGTCTGGTAGCGCTCCTGATCCTGGAGCTCCTCCTTGATGTAGGGGGGCAGGGGCATCTTGCCCAGGCGCTCCAGCACCTCCAGGAAGATGCCCTCATAGTCAAAGCGGACGAGGCGGTTGCCGTCCGGCAGGACTTCCGTCACCTCCGCCGTCAGCTCCCCATTGCCGAAGGAGAGCTTGGCACCTTCTCGCATATGCCGGCCCGGGCGCACCAGGCACTCCCAGGTCTTCTCCCCACGGTCGATGAGCAGCAGCACCTCGCAGGCGCCGCCGCCGGGGAGCCGCTGGCCCAGGAGTCGGGCGGGCAGCACCCGGGAATCGTTGAGGATCAGGCAGTCGCCGGGGCGCAGGAAGCCCGGCAGCTCGTAGAAATGGTGGTGCTCCCAGGCCCCGGTCTGCCGGTCCAGGGTCATGAGACGGGAGGTGTCCCGCTTTTCCAGGGGGGTCTGGGCGATGAGCTCCTTGGGGAGCTCGTAGTTGAAATCACTGGTCTTCATGCTCGTCTCTTTTCCCGCGGAGCTCAGGAGAGCTCCACGCCGGTATAGTAGAAATGGAGGATGTCCTCGAAGGAATAGCCCTGCTCCGCCATGGCCCGGGCTCCCCACTGGCTCATGCCCACGTGGTGGCCGCTGCCGGTGCCGGTGATGACGATGTCCCCGCCGCTGCCGGAGCCGCCGCTCTGGGCCTTGCCGGAGGCTGTCAGCACCCAGGGAGCCTCGCCGCCCAGGGCCGTGACCGTCCCCTTGCCGCTGATGGCATAGACCCCATCCGTGGAGGGGAGCTTGGTAGAGCTGTCGTTGACATAGAGCTCCCCGCCGCTGCCCTGGCCGTTGATGGTGAAGCGGAGACTCTTAACGCTCTTATTGTAGGTGGAGCTATAGAAGATCGTGCGGCACTTATCTCCCTTCACCGTCAGGGTCTTCCCGGCGGTATCTACAAAGGTGACTTTGTAGACGTTGCCCTGGGCGGTGAACTCGGAGACGTAGACATTCTGGATGGTGCCGATGGAGTAGCCGCTGTTCTGCAGCACCCAGGTGAGCTGGGCTGGGGTGTAAGTGGTGGTGTAGCGGTAGCCGGGGATGCTGACCAGCTCCTCGTAGGGGTCGGCCTTGCCCAGGAGGTAGGCGACATCCCCGCCCCAGACGTTCTTGGCGTCCTCGGTGGCCCCGCCGTCAGAGGAGAAGTATACCGCTTCGATGAGCTTTCCGTTATAGTAGAGGCAGAGTCCTGCCGTCTCGTCCACGGCGGCATCGCTGCGGGCGCTGGGGCCGGAGGTGGAGTTGCCCCGGCCATAGTAGACCTGGCAGTCCGTGGTGTTGCAGACATCGAAGCCCTGGGAGACGCGGTGCTTGGAGGCGGCGCTGACATATGTCCGGGCGCAGACGGCCTGGGCTGCCAGGGCCTCCACCGGCCAGCTGCCGCTCATTTCGTAGGGGATGACGCCCTTGACGTAGTCCTCCCGATCCACCACATTGACGACACTGAGCTTGCCCCCGGTGACGCGGGGGTATTCAAAGCCGCCCCGGTACTTATAAAAACGGAACCAGGTTTCCGCCGTCCGGCCCTGGCCATCCGGCAAGACAGCAAAGCTCCGGGCACCCTGGCAGTCGAACTCGAAGAGGACGGCGGCGGTCTTCGTCACCGTTACCACCACGCCGGTGCGGCTGGCCTGCACGGCGCTGCCGTCCAGCCCGGCATTGGCCAGGGCTAGAATGGCCTCGTCCTGCGTTTCGTAGCAGCCCAAGCGCAGGCGGTAGGTATCGGAGAGGTAGGCCACATGGCTGCCGGGAAAGCTCTCCGCCATGGCGGCAGCCTCGGCATAGCTGCCGTAGGTCTCGCTGAGCTCCGCCCGCCAGGGGCCGATGACGCCCTGGCCCTGGTCGGTCTCGTAGTAGCCGCTGCTGCCAAGGTAGATGGTGCCCGCCGCCGTGACAGAGACGGCGGTGCTCCTGGTCTCCCCCACTTCCACGAAGTTTCGCCCCGCGTCGTAGTAGCCGAAGGCGTAGCCGCTGCCCACGGCATTCTCCAGATTGGCAGAGAACATGGCGCTGCTGCCGTAGCGCAGACCCACCTTCACGGTATCGTTCTCCAGGGCGGCGGCGGCCCCGCAGCAGACCAGAATAGCCAACAAAAAGCCAAGACTCCAACGCAGTTTTTTCATGCGACCTCCCAAAGTCCCCGCTCTTGACGAGCGGGCTGCCGTGTGCTATGATATGGACAAATGTACGCGGCACAGGTACAGATGGCATTTTCCCTTCCGAAAGCGCTCTCCCCTGTCCGCCGGAATTCCCTAAGATACTTTATTATATTACACAAGCCCCCGGGATGCAAGCGGATTCGACATCTCCCGGGCGGAAACGGAGGAACGCATGAA
>CAKTSC010000124.1 GCA_934597465.1 uncultured Dysosmobacter sp. | reverse complement strand
GCCTTGCGGCCCACCTCGGGATCGGCGCCGGCGCCCTTGCCGTGGGTCAGCTTCTCGCCGATCTGGATCTTATAGGTAGCGCTGGAGACGTTCAGTGCCTGCTTGTCCGTATTCACCGCCACGAACTCCACGCCCTTGGTGCCGGACTTCACCATGCGGTTGACCACGTTGTTGCCGCCGCCGCCAACGCCGATGACCTTGATGTTGACGACGGTCTCGGGACCGGTTTCCAATCCGAATGCCATTGTGCTTCCTCCCACTATCAGTTGTAGAACACAGGGCGCAAAGCCCCGGAAGATTCCAATATCCTGTATTTGTTCATTGTATGCTACTTTCCCGGCAAGGTCAAGTATTCCGGGCAGATTTCCGCCCCTTTTCCGGAAAAAACCATCCCGGCGGCTCAGTCCGGGCGGAAATGAGGCTCACCGTCCCGGGTCAGGTCGATGACGCCGGTAAGGTTGGTCTCCAGCTCCGCGATGACGGCCTCCAGGTACCGGAGAAGCCGGGGGTAGTCCGCGCCATAGGGCATCTCCACCGTGAAGCGCTCCGTGTAGTCCAGGGAGAGGATGGTGGGGTCGTCCAGCCGGATAGCCCGGAGCTCCCCGGTGAGCCCGGCGTCCTCCAGGGCCCGGAGCAGGGAAAGGAGGCTCTCCTGCCGGTTCTGCAGCTCCAGAGCGAAACTCAGGTCGCTGCCCACGGAAGGGGCCAGCAGCTCACAGCCCGAGATGGCGGGGACATCCTCCGCCGAGATGGCGGAGTCCACGATCTTGCCGCCGGAGGTCACCAGCCACACCGTGCCCTCCTGCTCCATGGCGTAAACGGTGGTGAACTCCGTCACCTGGATGCTGAGGGTGCTGGGAAGCTGGCGGGTAATGCGCACCTCGTCGATGTAGGGAAGCTGGCGGTGGAGCTTTTCCACCATGTCGGGCTTGCTGAGGAGGTAGAGGTTGTCCCCCAGGCTGACGCCGCAGGCGTCCTGGATCTCCTGGGCGCTGTAGCGGCTGTTGCCGGTGACGCTGACGGTCTGCACCTTGAAAAAGAGGGTCAGGGCCAGCACCGCGGCGGCGCAGACCGCCACCACCGTCAGGAGCTTCCCCAGCACGCCGAAGCGGCGGCCCCGGCGCCGTCTGCCGTGTTTTCTCGCCATGACCCTGTTCCCTCCCTTCTTCCGCCGCCCGTCCGGGCGGCTCATTCCGTTTCGTACACAATGGCCCCCAGGGCCCGGAGATCCCGGGGCAGATCCTCATAGCCCCGCCGGATGTGGGTGATCTCCCGAACTTCCGTCTGTCCCTCCGCCGCAAGGGCCGCCACGCAGAGGGCCGCGCCGCCCCGGAGATCCGTGCAGCGCACCGGCGCGCCGTGGAGGCGGCGCACGCCGGTCACCACCGCCACCCGGCCGCTGGTGCGGATGTCCGCCCCCATGCGGGCCAGCTCATCCACGTGGCGGTAGCGGTTTTCAAAGATGTTCTCCTCAAAGACGGTAGCTCCCTCCGCCCGGAGGAGGGCCGCCATCAGGATAGCCTGGGCGTCCGTGGGGAAGCCCGGGTAGGGCGCCGTCCGGACGGGCGGGACGGCCCGCAGGGGCCCTTCCGCCCGGAGGCGTAGGCTGTCCTCCCTGCGCTCTGCGGCGCAGCCCGCCTGGGTGAGGGCGTCCGTCACCGTGGCCAGCTCCTCCGGCCGGATATCCCGGAGCGTCACGTCGCCCCCGGCGGAGGCGGCGGCGCAGAGGTAGGTAGCCGCCGCGATGCGGTCGGGCATCACGCGGTGCTCCGCCCCGTGGAGGGGCGCGCCGCCCTCCACCGTGACGGTGGATGTCCCGGCCCCGGCCACCCTGGCCCCGCAGGCCCGGAGAAAGGTCTGGAGATCCCCGATCTCCGGCTCCCGGGCGGCATTCAGGATACGGGTGGTGCCCTCGGCGGCGCAGGCCGCCAGCATCAGGTTTTCCGTGGCCCCCACGGAGGGCAGGGCCAGCACGATGTCCGTGCCCCGGAGCTTTCCGCCCCGGCAGAGGAGGGCTCCCCCCTCCTCCCGGATCTCCGCCCCCAGCTGCCGCAGGCCCCGCAGGTGCAGGTCGATGGGCCGGGGCCCCAGCTCGCAGCCCCCGGGATAGCTGAGGCTGGCCTCGCCGCAGCGGCCCAGGATGGCCCCCAGGAAGATGGCTGAGGAGCGCATCTCCCGCATGAGGGCGTCCGGCACGTCGCCCCGGCAGACGCCGGAGCTGTCCACCCGGAGGATGTCTCCCTCCCACTGGGCCCGGGCTCCTATGTAGCGCAGGATCTCCAGCGAGACCTCCACGTCTCGGAGCCGGGGGCAGCGGCGCAGCAGGCACTCGCCCCGGCTCAGGATGGTGGCCGCCAGAATGGGCAGGACGCTGTTCTTGGCGCCCTGCACCGTCAGCTCGCCGGAGAGGCGTTCCCCTCCCCGCAGCAGAAATCGGCTCATTCCTTCCCCTCCCTGCCGATGATCTCTCACGGTCTCATGGTATGAAGGGGACGGGAGGGGGGTTACAGCAGGGCGCGGACGGTATCCAGGATCCGCTCCGCCGCGTCCGGCACGCCCAGGGCGGCCATGCTTTCCGCCATCTTCGCCTGGCGGGCGGGATCGTGGAGGATGCCGCAGCAGGTCTGGAAGAGGGCCTGGGGCGTCGCGTCCTTCTCCGGCAGGAGGGCGGCGGCCCCGGCGGATTCCAGGGCCCGGGCGTTTTTCATCTGGTGGTCGTTGGTGACGTTGGGGGACGGCACCATCAGGGCGGGGACGCCCAGGGCCGTCAGCTCGCTGATGGTGGAGGCCCCGGCCCGGGAGATCACGAGATCCGCCGCCCGCATGACAAGGGCCATGTCGTAGATATACTCCCGCACCTGCAGGGCGGGATGGGAGGCAAGGTCGATGCCCTTCTCCCCCAGGGCCGCCAGCAGCTTGGGATAGCCCGCCTTCCCCGCGCCGTGGATGTGGTGGAAGGGCTCATTCTTGGCCTCCAGGGAAAGGAAGTCCGCCATCCGGGCGTTCATGGTGGAAGCGCCCAGGGAGCCCCAGAAGGAGACGATGAGGGGCCTTCCGTCGTCCACGCCCAGCTTTGCCTTGGCCTCCGCCTTCGTGCGGGCGAAGAAATCCTGCCGCACCGGGGTACCGGTGACCACAACCTTGTCCGGGTGGCGGTAGTGCTGGCGGCAGGCCTCAAAGCCCACCAGGATCCGTCCGGCGAAGGGCTCCAGCATCTCGGTGGTAAGGCCGGGCACCACGTTGGACTCATGAACGGCGGTGGCGATACCGGCCTTGGCGGCGGCCTTGATCATGGGGTAGGAGGCGTAGCCCCCGGTACCGATGACAGCGTCGGGCCGGAAATCCCGCAGGATGGCCCGGGCCTCGCCGGGGGCCCGCATCAGGTTATAGACGGAGACGAGGTTGTGGCGGATCTCTTTCGGCGCGAAGGAACGGTGGAAGCTGGAGATATGGACGGTGCGGAAATCATACCCCGCCTTGGGGACGAGATCCTTCTCCAGTCCCCGGTCGGAGCCCACGAAGAGGACTTCCGCCCCCTCCTCCTGCCGCTGCAGCAGCTGGGCCAGGGCCACGGCGGGGTTCACATGGCCCGCCGTGCCGCCGCAGGTAAAGATCACACGCTGCAATTTTCCGCTCATGGCGCTTGCCGCCTTTCCTGTGGATTTTGGGGGATCAGCCCTCCCGGGGCGGTTTCATCTGCCGGGAGACCGACAGTATCACGCCCATCTCCACCAGCTGGATGCAGAGGGCCGTGCCGCCGTAGCTGAAAAAGGGCAGGGAGATGCCGGTGTTGGGCAGAAGGCCCGTGACGACGCCGATGTTGAGGAAGACCTGCAGCCCCACGAAGGTGGTCATGCCCACCACCAGCAGTGCCCCGAAGCGATCCCGGGCGTGAAGGGCGATCCAGTAGCCCCGGAGGATCAGCGCCGCGAAGAGCAGCATGATGATGGCGGCCCCGATGAGGCCCAGCTCCTCGCAGACGATGGAGAAGATGAAGTCGTTGTGCTCCTCGGGAAGGTAGAGGAACTTCTGGCGGCTCTTGCCGAGCCCCACGCCCAGAAGGCCGCCGGAGCCGATGGAGAGCAGGGACTGCACCATCTGGTAGCCGTCCCCCTGCCGGTCGATGAAGGGATCCTTCCACATGGCGATGCGGGAGGCACCGTAGAGCTCGGACTTGCCGTACTGGGCGATATCCGAGAGCACCTTGTGGACGTAGAGCCCGCCCACGGCGCCCACGCTGCCCAGGCCCGCCCCCACCAGCCAGAGGGGGATGCCGCCCACCGTCATCATCACGGCCCCGGTGCCCAGGATCAGCACCGTACCGGAGAGGTGGGGCTCCTTCATCATCAGCAGGGCGATGATGCCGAGGATGATGCCGTAGGGCAGGATACCGTAGCGGAAGGTCCGCATCTTCTCCCGCTTCTTAGAGATGCTGTCCGCAAAGTAGAGGGCCACGGCGAACTTGGCGATCTCCGAGGGCTGGAGGGAAAGGCCACCCACCTCGATCCAGCGGGTGGCGTGGTTGCGGGTGGTGCCGATGCCCGGCACCAGCACCAGGGCCAGCAGGATGATGGCCACGAAGAGCACGGGCTTGGAGAGGGCCTTGAAGCGGTGGTAGTCGATCTTCGCCGTGACGGTCATGGCGCACAGGCCCAGGATGGCCCAGATGACCTGGCGCTTGAAGTAGAAGAAGGGGTCGTGGCTCTTGTGGGTATAGTAGGCGGAGGGGTAGCTGGCAGAGAGCACCATGATAAGCCCGATGCCCAGCAGCAGGCACACCAGCAGCAGAAACGTCAGGTCAATGGGGCCCTTGGCCAGCTCCCGGCCCTCGGCCTCCCGCTCCAGGCGGCGCTTCTCCCGCTCCTCCCGCCGCCGCTGGTTGGCCAGGCGTTTCTCCTGGGCCTCCCGGCGGCGATCCTGCTCCGCCTTGCGGCGAAGATGCTCGGATCTCGTCATGCTCTCCCTCCCTTCCCCGGACTTTCCGCTGGGGTGCTCAGAATCTTCCCTGGATGCCCAGCCAGGCCAGGGCGCTGCACACGGCCGTCAGGCCGGAGAAGACGCCCACGATCTTCCACTCGCTCCAGCCGCACTTCTCCAGATGGTGGTGCAGGGGCGCCATCTTGAAAAAGCGCTTGCCGTGGGTGGCCTTGAAGTATACTACCTGGATAATATCAG
>CAKTSC010000123.1 GCA_934597465.1 uncultured Dysosmobacter sp. | reverse complement strand
GGTGATGGCGAGGATGATCTTGGTGATGTCAAAGACCACCTCCGTGCCGTTGCGCTTGATGACTTTCATGCAGATCCTCCCTTTCTCTCAAGTTCTCTCGATCTCCCGGCCGTCCGCAGGAAAAAGCCCGGAAGGGCGCGGTGGCGGACGCGAACCGTCTGTGGGCGCCCCTCCGGTGCGGAGCAGCGATATCTTTGGTTGCCCTCTCAGTATAAACCACAAGATATAGGATTGCAAGCCCTAAATGAAAAAACTGCTACAAGATATGGGGAGCCCCGTTTTCCGGCGGGGAAGGGGAACCCAGCCCTGCCCGCCCGGCGGGGGGAAAGGGCGCTGACGGCACAAAAAATTTACAGAAATAAAACTTGCAAAGTGGACGCGCCGTGCTATGATAGGGCCGGAAATCAGCGGGGCTCCGGCCCCGGAGAAAGGATGAGGCACGATGCTGGAATTTCTGGAGCAGGAGGGGCTCTCGCCGGAGCTGCTGGAAGGCATCCGGGCCTACCGGGCCCAGTACCCCGCGCCGCCGGAGCTGCAGGGACGGATCCCGAAGCCCCGGTATCGCTACTATGGCCGGGAGGTCTGGGAGGCCGCGGCGGCGGCCCTCCTCTGCGGGGAGAACCTGCTGCTGGCGGGTAGCAAGGCCACCGGAAAGAACGTTCTGGCGGAAAACCTGGCCATGGCCTTCGGCCGCCCGGCCTGGGACGTCTCCTTCCACGTGAACATGGATGCCGCCAGCCTCATCGGCATGGATACCTTTGAGGGCGGGGAGGTTCGCTTCCGCCCCGGCCCGGTGTACCTCTGCGCGAGAAATGGCGGCTTTGCCGTGCTGGATGAGATCAACATGGCGAAAAACGAGGCCCTGGCGGTGCTCCACGCCGTGCTGGACTTCCGCCGGGCCATCGACGTGCCGGGCTATGAGCGCATCGACTGCCACCCTGCCGCCCGGTTTCTCGGCACCATGAACTACGGCTACGCCGGGACGCGGGAGCTCAACGAGGCTCTGACCAGCCGCTTCGTGGTGATCCAGATGCCTCCCATCGGGGAGGAGGGCCTGACCCGCCTGCTCACGGGCGAGTTCCCCACCCTGGAGAAGAAGTACCGGGGCCAGTTCGTCCAGCTTTTCCTGGAATTACAGAAGAAATGTGACAGCGCCGAGATCTCCTCCAAGGCCCTGGATCTCCGGGGATTGCTGGATGCCCTGCGGCTCATCCGCCGGGGCGTGGGGGCGGGAATGGCTCTGGACATGGGCATCACCAACAAGGCCTTCGACGCCTACGAGCAGGGGCTCATCCGGGATGTCATCGCCGCCCGGATCCCGGCAAAGCTGGATCGCGCCCGGCTCTTCACCGACTGAGCATGGAGACGGGAGCTTACAGCGCCCGGCAGCGCCGGGCCATCAACCAGGTCTGGACGGCCTGCGGCGACTACCGCTTCGAGCCGCCCTTCCTGGCCCTGCGGGGGGACGGGGAGCCGGATCCCTACATGAACTGCGTCATCGGCCTTGTCCGCAAGTGGTACGGGGAGGAGATGCCCCGCAGGCTCTTCGCCGCCTGGGCGGGGGACGCCCGGCAGGGGCTTTTCGACCAGCTGGCGTGGCTTGGGCTGGAGAGCGCCGCCTACCGCCGGGAAGTTCCCCTCCGCCCCGCCCTGGTGGAGCTGCGGCGGGGCCACGCGGAGGCCTTCTTCGCCTCGGAGTACCAGCTCTCCCGCCAGGAGTGGATGGAGAAAAACCAACTGGTCTACGCCCTCCAGTCCGCCCGGTGGAAGACCGTTCTGGGCCAGACGCCGCCCCTGCTGGGCCCCACGGAGAAGGGCCTTTCCCAGGCGCTGGACTGCCCCGGCACCCTGGACGCCGGGGCCCTGGAGGGGGCCATCCGGGGCGCCTTCCGGAAATACCTCCACTTTGACGGCACGGTGCATGCCAAGGCCACCCTGCGGCTGCACTTCGGGGAGAAGTGGGCCCCTATTCTTACGAAGCTCCTGCCGGTGGAGATCGTTCGGACGGACGAGCTCACCGTGGGCCGCTCCGCCGCCGTGGGGGAGAACGGAATGGTGCGGGCGGCCAACGCCCTGCGCGCCCACCTCCGCTCCAACGAGCGGGAGGCGGAGGACCGGGACTACATCGAGCGCTGCTTCGGCCGCAGCCTCCTCTCTCCCCGGCAGCTGGCCCTGACGGAGCAGCGCTGCTGCACCGGCGACCACCTGGGCTGCCACCTCTGGATCACCCGGGGGGATCCCCCGCCGGAGAAGCCCATGAGCGCCGAGACCCAGCGGCTTTTCCAGCAGGCGGCGGAGCAGGCCCGGCGCAACCGGGCCGCCTTCCGGCGCGACGACGACCTCTGCCGCAGCGCCCTGGCCCGGCTGACGGAGCAGATCCGGAACTGCCTGCTCATCCACCAGCAGCCCCAGGCCGTCCCGGCCCGGCAGGGCTGGCTGGACGGGGAGCGGGTCTGGCGGCAGCCCGTGCTCCACGACGGGCGGGTCTTCCTCCGGGGGGACGAGGAGCCCCGGCCGGGCTTCACCGTGGATCTCATGCTGGACGCCTCCGCCTCCCGGCTCCACTGCCAGGAGACCGTGGCCATCCAGGGCTATATCCTGGCGAAGAGCCTGGCCGCCTGCGGCATCCCGGTGCGGGTGGTGAGCTTCTGCTCCCTCCGGGGCTACACGGTGCTGCGGGTGCTGAAGGACTACGCCGACCGCAACGCCGAGGGCCGGGTCTTCGACTACTTCGCCGCCGGGTGGAACCGGGACGGCCTGGCCCTCCGGGCCGCCGGGGAGCTGCTCTCCTCCGCCCCGGAGGAGAAGCACCTGCTCCTGGTGCTGACGGACGCCAGCCCCAACGACAGCCACAAGATCCTCCCCAGCGGCAGCATCCCCCTGAGCCGGGATTACGACGGTCAGCCGGGCATCGACGATACCGCCGCCCAGGTGCGCGCCCTGCGCCGCCGGGGGATCCGGGTGGCGGCGGTCTTCCTGGGGGAGAACGCCAGCGTTCCCGCCGCCAACGCCATCTATGGCAGGGATCTCGCCCGCATCCGCCGGATGGACGAGCTGGCCCAGGCGGCGGGGCGGCTGATCCAGGACGAGATCCGGGAGCTCTCCGGCTGAAAATTTCTTTCCCCGGGCGGGTGTCGCCATCGCCGGCCGGAGCCTGACGGAGCA
Organism: uncultured Dysosmobacter sp.; assembly: GCA_934597465.1. Taxonomy (GTDB): domain Bacteria; phylum Bacillota; class Clostridia; order Oscillospirales; family Oscillospiraceae; genus Oscillibacter. The sequence goes on along the minus strand of CAKTSC010000123.1, from coordinate 2,071 downwards.
CGTCCCCACCCGGGCTGCCGCCATGCTCCGCTGCTTCCTGAAGGAGTAAACGGCGGAGGTGGAAGATCCCATCCCCAGAAACTACCGGGCCCCCGGCGGAATGCTCCGCCGGGGGCCCGGAAACGCTTGGGTTACAGGTTCTTCTCGTAGGACTCGATCATCTTCTTGACCATCTGGCCGCCGACGGAGCCGGCCTGGCGGGAGGTCAGGTCGCCGTTGTAGCCGTCCTTCAGGTTGACGCCGACCTCCCTTGATGTTCTTCCTCCATCTTAAGAGCAAAATTCATCTGCGAAACATCCAAAACGTCACGCCGGATTCTGTTCAATCTTCACAGATTCATCCGTGTTTAAGATGGAGACAACCCCATTTTTGTTGTATGGGACACCAAGGGGTAAATCACGCTTTGCCTCGCCCTTCATCTCGCCAATAAAGCGGTAGAAAATACGGATGCTTTGACGATAAGGTTGATTGCGGTGTGTGGCCTTCTCCATTCCCTCGGGCAACTCCTTAGGGCCAATCTCGATTTTTTCCACAAAGGTCTGCAAGATATCCCGGTCCAGCTTCTCAATATGGGTATACTGTCGGGCCAGCGCAAAGAAGTGAGCATAGTTATCCTTGGTTTCCTGCGCGGAGTTGGACAGCGCCAGCTCACTCAACAGGGAGCGCAGTCCGGCTGACTCCTTCTCCAAGTCTCCTACCATACGCTGTAGTCGCTCGTCATCCAAACGGCCTTCCGCGTTGTCCGTGTAGAGCTTGGTCACCACCTTGTCGATGGTCAGCAGCCGCGCCTCGGCCTGCTCCTTTTGCAGCTTTCTGGCTTTGATGCTGTCCTCGCTGCCAAACTGCTTCAGAGCCTCCTGTACCATGGCGTCCACCTGTTCATCGGTTAGCGCAAGGATCGTGTTCAGATCCTGCCGCACGATCTCCAGCAGGTCGGCGTACCGAACTCGGACACCGGTGCAGGGATCGGCGATATCCTGCCGCTGATGAGTGCAGGAGAGATACCAGTACTTCTCCCGCTCTCCCTTGTAGACTGTTCCGCAGGAACACAGGGAATAGCCGCACTTGGAGCAGACGGCAATGCCGGAGAAGATGCTCTTGCGTACATGGTCGTAAGCCCGGTAATCCCGGGAGCCCCGTCCAAGGTTGGCCTGCGCCCGCTCGTAAAGAGTGTTGGACACCAGCGGCGGATGGGTGTTCTCCGTCACGGCCCAATCCTCCCGGGGAACCGGGACTTTTTTCTTGGACTTGACGCTGACCTTCTTGCTCTTGCCCAGAAGAGTATGACCCAGATAGACCGGGTTTTTCAAAATGCGCTTGACCGTCGTATAGTTCCACAAATCCGATGCCCGGGCCGCTCCTTCCTCGCTGAACTCGTCTCGGTACAGCACCCGGTACTTCAAGGGCGGGATGACCCCATCCTCGTTGAGATCCAGGGCAATTTTCCGTGAAGAATCTCCCTTGGCCGCCTGCTCAAAGATGCGCAGCACCACAGGGGCCGTCATCTCATCGGGAGCCAAGCGGTGCTTGCTCTGGGTGTCCTTGCGGTAGCCGTAGGGAGGACAGGCGCAGTACTGGCCGTTCTCTCGCTTGCTGCGGATCACATCCTTGACCTTGCGGGAGCTGTCCCGCAGGTAGACCTCGTTCATGGCAAATAGGAAGGGAGCCATAAGGTTTTCCCGCTCGGTGTCGAAGTTGTCCGAGATGGCAATATAGTGGATGCCGTGCTCCGGGAAGAACTGCTCGGCGTAGTAGCTGGCCTCCCGCATATCGCGGCCCAGTCGGGACAGATCCTTGGTAATGACTGTGTTGGCCTTGCCCTGCTGGAGCTGCTTCATCATCTCCTGAAAGGCCGGGCGGTCGAAGTTACCGCCGGAGTAGCCGTCATCCACAAATTCCCGTACCAGAGTGATGCCGTTCTGTTTGCAGTAGTTCTGTACGATCATGCGCTGGTTCGTAATACTGGACGATTCCCCGCCCTGAGCCTCTTCATTGGAGAGACGCAGGTAGGCAAATCCCAGCGTTAATTTGTCGTTTCTCATATTCGCCTCCTCACGACAAATTAACCCAC
>CAKTSC010000122.1 GCA_934597465.1 uncultured Dysosmobacter sp. | reverse complement strand
GAGAGGTCGGAGGGGTTGGCCCCGCAGCGGACGATGGCCAGCTTCGGGGTGACGCCCTTTTCCTTCAGGGCGGCGACTCTCGCCTGGAGCCGCTCGTTCATGGCGGCGGTGACTTCCTTGCCCAGCAGTTGCTTTGCCATTCTCGTCTCCTCCTTACTTCGTCCGCAGTCGGCGCATGACCTCGTCGGCCACCTGCTGCGCCTTGGCGCCGTAGGTGCGGAGCATCCCGTCCGCCTCGCTCTCCAGCTTCTCCGCCTCGGCGCGGTTCTGGAGGGTCTTGGTGTTCACGAACACGTTCATGCTGGCGCTGTCCAGGGCGGCCTTGCAGCAGAGGGCGCCGCAGCCCACGTCGCTGACCAGGGTGACGCTGCCCTTGTCCAGCATCTCCGCCAGCAGATCCACGGCCTTGCACGTCCAGCGCATCATCTCCATGGGAGCGCCGCAGGCGGCGATGGTGACCTTCTCCAGGACTTCCGCCCGGGTGGGGTCATCCTTGGGGATGGAGTAAGCCGCGGCCAGGGGGGCAAAATTCTCGGCGTCGGCGTCCACCAGCTCCAGGAGCTTTTTCCGGACGGTCTCGCCGTCGGCCAGCATCCGCTTCACGTCCTCCTCATAGGCGGCGTACTTCTTGCGGCCCACGGTGAGGCTGCCCACCATGGAGCACAGGGCCGCGCCCAGGGCGCCCACCAGGGCCGCCGCGCCGCCGCCGCCGGGGACGGGGGCCTTGGAGGCCAGGACTTCCGCGAAGTCCACACAACTCTTCTGAACCAGAGATTCGCTCATAAATATTCTCCTTCCGGCCCGGCCTTTTCCCCATGCCGGGCGCTCTTTTCATCACTTTCCCCGTTTCCTCCGGGAGCTTGCCAAGGAAACGCGGGGTGGGGCAAGCCCCACCCCGCGGTCGTTTCCTCGCAGATGTTCGGTTGTCGCTTTTCTTAGAAGAGCCCGGAGATCTTGCCGTTCTCGTCCACGTCGATCTTCTCGGCGGCGGGCACCTTGGGCAGGCCGGGCATGGTCATGATGTCGCCGGTCTTGGCCACCAGGAAGCCGGCGCCGGCGTTGACCTTCAGGTCACGGACGGTGATCTTGAAGCCGCGGGGCGCGCCCAGCTTGGAGGCGTCGTCAGAGAAGGAGAACTGGGTCTTGGCCATGCAGATGGGCAGCTTGTCATAGCCCAGGTCGGTGAGCTGCTTGAGCTGCTTCTTGGCGGCAGCGGTGATGATCACGCCGTCGGCGCGGTAGACCTTGGTGGCGATGGCGTTGAGCTTATCCTCGATGCTGTCGTTGGCGTCATAGACGAACTGGAAGTGATCGGGCTCCTCGCAGAGGCGGACGACCTCCTCGGCCAGGGCCATGCCGCCCTCGCCGCCCTTGGCCCAGACCTCGCTCAGGCGGACGTTGACGCCCAGCTCCTTGCACTTCTCCTCCACCAGGTCCAGCTCGGCCTTGGTGTCGGTGGGGAAGGCGTTGATGGCCACCACGCAGGGCAGGCCGTAGACGTTCTTCACATTGTCCACGTGCTGCAGCAGGTTGGGCAGGCCCTTCTCCAGGGCCTCCAGGTTCTCGTGGTTCAGGTCCGCCTTGGCGACGCCGCCGTGATACTTCAGGGCGCGGACGGTGGCCACGATGACCACGGCGTTGGGATGGAAGCCGGCGGCGCGGCACTTGATGTCCAGGAACTTCTCGGCGCCCAGGTCGGCGGCGAAGCCGGCCTCGGTGACGGTGTAGTCGCAAAGACGCATGGCGGTCTCCGTAGCCTGGACGGAGTTGCAGCCGTGGGCGATGTTGGCGAAGGGGCCGCCGTGGATGAAGGCGGGGGTGCCCTCCAGGGTCTGCACCAGGTTGGGCTTGATGGCGTCCTTCAGCAGGGCGGCCATGGCACCCTCGGCCTTCAGGTCGTGGGCGGTGACGGGCTTGTCGTCATAGGTGTAGGCGACGACCATCTTGCCCAGGCGCTCCTTCATATCCTCCAGGCCGGAAGCCAGGCACAGAACGGCCATGACCTCAGAGGCCACGGTGATCTCGAAGCCGTCCTCCCGGGGAGTGCCGCTGGCCTTGCCGCCCAGGCCGTCCACGATGTGGCGGAGCTGGCGGTCGTTCATATCGACGGCGCGCTTCCAGACGATGCGGCGGGGATCGATGCCCAGCACGTTGCCCTGCTGGATGTGGTTGTCCAGCATGGCGGCCAGCAGGTTGTTGGCGGCGCCGATGGCGTGGAAGTCACCGGTGAAGTGCAGGTTGATGTCCTCCATGGGGACGACCTGGGCGTAGCCGCCGCCGGCAGCGCCGCCCTTGACGCCGAACACGGGGCCCAGGGAGGGCTCGCGCAGGCAGACGAAGGCACGCTTGCCGATCTTGTTGAGGCCGTCAGCCAGGCCCACGGAGGTGGTGGTCTTACCTTCGCCGGCGGGGGTAGGGCTGATGGCGGTGACCAGGATCAGCTTGGACTTGCGGGGCAGCTTGCGGATCTCGGTCAGATCCAGCTTGGCCTTATACTTGCCGTACAGCTCCAGGTGATCCTCGTCGATGCCGGCCTTGGCGGCGATCTCCGTGATCTTCTTGGGCTGGTACTCCTGGGCGATCTCAATGTCAGACTTGAATCCCATAGTGTTTTCTCCTTTTCCTCTTTTTTGTTTCTCTTTCGCGTTTCCGGACGGGTCTTACAAAATGGTTTCAGGGGCTGCCTGTGTGCTCTTTTTTCCGCTGCCGGGCATCCTCCGCCCCCCGGGATCCTTTCCTCCCCGGGGAACGCGCTCCGCCCGCCGGCGGGCCGGGTCTTCAGACAGGGGGATGTATGCTGTCTCGTTCCTGTGTGTGGTCATACCTGTCACTATCAGTCATTATAGGGAATCCTTCCGGGGATGTCAAGAAGGATTTGCGGATTCTGACGAAAAACTCTTTGCGTTTTCCTGCCCTTCTCCCTCTTGACGTGGCCCGACCTGTCCGATATAATTGAATGTTGATCTAGCTTATCAGGAATTGCTGATATGCAGCCCAAACTCCCGTCAGGCCGCGGGATCCTTGGTTTCCCCGGCGGCGTCCGTCTCCCCGCGGCGGCCCCCGCCGTCACTTCTATCCTGTCTGGAGGTCTTTCCACATGACACGATCAACCCCCCCTGCCCCCGCATCCGCCGCCCCCCTCTCCGAGCAGGTGGCCGCCCGGCTGCGGGATCTCATCTTCGAGCAGCACCGCTTCCAGCCCGGCGACCGCATCCCGGATGAGCGGAGCCTGGCCCGGGAGCTGGGCGTCAGCCGCACGTCCCTGCGGGAGGCCATCAAGATCCTGGTGGCCAACGGGATCCTGGTGATCCGCCGGGGCGTCGGCACCTTCGTCTCCGAGACGCCGGGCCGCCAGCCCGATCCCTTCGGCTTCGCCTACGCCGAGGACAAGCGCAAGCTGCTGCTGGACTGGTACCAGGTGCGGCTGATCCTGGAGTCCGAGGCCATGGAGCTGGTGGCCAAAAACGCCACCGACGAGGAGCTGCGGCAGCTGGTGACCCTGGAGGAGCAGCAGCGCGGCATCATCGACTCCAGTCTCAGCAAGGACAGCTACGAGAGCTTTGTGGCCTTCATGAAGGCGGATCAGGCCTTCCACAGCGCCCTGGCCCAGGCCACCCACTCCATCGTCATGAACCAGGTGCTCCCCGCCCTCCACGAGTGGGCCTACTTCAACGTGGCCGCGGCGGAGTACTCCAACTTCCCCCGCCGGATGAAGGAGAACTCCCTGGAGAGCCACCATAATATTGTGAAGCTCCTGAGCCTCCGGGACGGCCGGGGGGCGAACCTGGCCATGCGCTACCACATGCTCCGGGCCATGGAGGATATCCAGAGCGAGAACTGAGCCCCGCCCCTGCCGCGCCGCGTCCTATCCGCGCCGCGTCCCCATCCGCCGCCCTGCCGGATCCCTCCGGCGGGGCGCTTTCTCTCTCCGGCGGCACGACCACCGCCCGGGCGGGCCCGGCGGAAAAAGGGGATACTGGCAATATCCATAAAAAAAAGTGATAATTTTTTCCCAAAGATGGCTTGACTTTTGAGGATCATTTCACTATGATAGTATCAGCGGGGGTGGTATGACCACATACCGCGCCGCCGCGACATGATGGATCCCTTTTGTGCGACACACAAATATTTGAAAGAGGTGCTTTGTAATGGCGAAGAAGAAAATGACGATCCTGGACTTCCAGAAGTTCAAGGATGAGGGCCGCAAGTTTGCCTTCTGCACGGCGTATGACTACACCACCGCCACCATCGTGGACGAGAGCGACGTTGAGATCATCCTGGTGGGCGACTCCCTGGGCATGATCATGCTGGGCTATGACACCACCGTCCCCGTGACCGTGGATGACATGATCCATCACATCAAGCCCGTGGTCAAGGGCGCTCCCAACACCTTCATCATCGGCGACATGCCCTTCGGCTCCTACAACGTGAGCCCCGAGCAGGCCATCGAGACCGCCAACCGCCTCACCAAGGAGACCCTGTGCGACTGCGTCAAGCTGGAGGGCGGCGTCAATATGGCTCCCACCATCCGCCGCATGGTCGATGCCGGCATCAACGTCATGGGCCACATCGGCATGACTCCCCAGACCGCTACCTCCTTCGGCGGCTTCAAGGTGCAGGGCGGCACTCCCGAGTCTGCCCGCAAGCTGATCGAGGATGCCAAGGCTCTGGAGAAGGCCGGCGTGTTCTCCATGGTCGTCGAGTGCGTCCCCTCCGTCGTGGCCAAGGCCATGGCCGAGGAAGTCCATGTGCCCATCCTGGGCATCGGCGCCGGCCCCTATGTGGACTGCCAGGTTCTCGTGACCCAGGATCTGCTGGGCATGTACGGCGACTTCAAGCCCAAGTTCGTCAAGCAGTTCGCCAACGTCCGCAAGGTCATGGTGGACGGCCTCAACAAGTTCCATGAGGAGACCCTCTCCGGCGAGTTCCCCACTCCCGAGTTCTCCTTCAACAAGGCCGTGGAAATCCCCGCGGTCTATGGCCCCGGCAAGAACTGATCCTCCCAAGGGAAACCTTCCAAACAGAAAACAGCAGGGAACGCCGCAGGCCCGCCGGGCCTGCGGCGTTCTTTCCCTTTCGCACCCGCGGGATGTGCCCCGCGAAGCTCACCGCCCCCGCCGCGAACGCGGCGGGGGCGGTTTTGCTGTCCGCCGGTCTTGGCGGGCGGGAGTCACCAGCCCTGGTGGCCGTCCCGGCGGCGGTAGCCGGTGCAGGGGGACACCACGCCGGGGGCGCTGTCGCTGAACT
>CAKTSC010000121.1 GCA_934597465.1 uncultured Dysosmobacter sp. | reverse complement strand
CGCTACATCCCCACCTGCTCCCAGTACGCCCTGGAGGCGCTGGAGAAGTACGGGGCCCTGAAGGGGAGCTGGCTGGCCCTGCGCCGCATCCTCCGCTGCCACCCCTTTCACAAGGGCGGCTACGACCCCGTGCCGTAAAGCGCGGATCGCCGTAACCGGCGCCCCTGCGGGCCTCCCCGCAATGACAGTACCGAAACTCTGTCATTCCGAGGCCAGTCCGCGGACTGACCGTGGGAATCCGTTCCTTTTCCGCGGTGGGACGGATTGATCTTTGGTTCTCAAATATCCCAGCGGGGCACTTTCCGGAGATTTTCCGAGACGGGCCCCATTTTTCCTTGCCGGGAGACCCCGGCCCTTTCCCCTGCCGTCCGGAAGGGACGGCTGAGCGCCGCCGTTCTCGCGCTGCCGCGTTCCACTAAAGTTCGGAGGAAAGAATATGTTTGCGACCCTTGGTTACTGGATCTGTTGGCCCTTCGCCTGGCTGACCCGGCAGTTCTATGAGCTCACCGGCTCCTACGGCGTGGCCCTGATCCTCTTTACGCTGGTGGTGAAGCTGGTGCTGCTGCCCTTCATGATGAAGAGCAAGCGCAGCATGATCCGCATGAACATGGTCTCCGGCCAGATGCAGGAGATCCAGAAGCGCTACGCCAACAACCGCGAAAAGATGGCGGAGGAGCAGAACAAGCTCTATCAGGAGAACGGCATCAACCCCGCCAGCGGCTGCCTGTGGAGCTTCATCCCCATGCCCATCCTCATCGCCCTTTACTACATCATCCGCCAGCCCATCACCCACTTCATGATGCTGAGCAAGGAGGTCTGCCAGTCCCTGGTGGAAAAGGCCATCGCCGCCGGCATCGACATGAGCACCATCCTCACCTATAAGGACGGCACCGCCGTCCTGAAGGACGGGTTCAACCAGTTCACCCCCTACGGCCAGATCAACCTGGTCAACGCCATCAACACCCAGCATCCGGAGCTGGCCGAGGGCATCAGCGGCTGGATGAACGTGGATTACCACTTCCTGGGTATCGACCTGGGCGCTTCCGCCGCGGACGCCCTGGGCATGATCAAGTCCGCCGGCCTCACCTGGGCCGCCGTGGGCATCATCGTCATGGTGCTGCTGGCCGCTGGTTCCCAGGTGGTCAACATGAAGATCAGCATGATGGGCCAGCCCCAGCAGGCCGCTGCCAACGCCACCAACAAGACCATGATGCTGGTGATGCCTCTCATGACCCTCTGGATCGGCTACACCCTGCCCGCCGCACTCTCCCTCTACTGGCTGGCCCAGAGCGTCTTCTCCGCCATCCAGGATCTCATCCTCAATAAAGCCTACATCAAGAAGATCCGGGAGGACGAGGAGGCCCGCGCCAAGGCCATCGAGGAGAGCCGCAGGGCCCGCCAGGAGGAGGCCCGTCAGCGCCAGCTCCAGCAGCAGTCCGAGGAGAAGGCCCGCCAGCGGGAACGGAACCGCCAGATCCAGGAGGCCAAGAAAAAGGGCGGCCAGAAGAAGCCCAGCACCACCGAAGCCGGCCGCGTGGGCGACCGTCCCTACGCCCGTGGCCGCGCTTACCGGGAGCACGAAGAGGAGTAAGGAGCGAGAGCCATGAGTTATATTGATGTCAGCGGAAAGACCGTGGAGGAGGCCCTGGCAAAGGCCCTGACCCAGCTGAACATGGATCGGGACGATGTCTCCGTCCGGGTGCTGGAGCGGGCCAAGTCCGGCTTCCTGGGCCTGGGCGCGTCCCCGGCCGTCATCCGCGTTACCTACGGCGAGGAGCTGGAGGAGGCCCCCACGGAGCCCGTCCGGCCCGAGCCCATTGCCGAGCCCAAGCCCGCCGCCCCCAAGGCGGAGCGCCCGGCCCGTCCGGAGCGTCCCGCCCGCAGCGAGAAGCCCCGCCCCCCCAAGCCCGAGACGAAGCCTGAGCCCAAGCCCGCCCCCAAGGCGGAGCCCAAGCCCCAGCCCGCCGCCGAGCCGGAGGAGACTCCCGCCCCCCTGACCTCCGCCCCCCTGGGCGAGGAGGTGGACGACGCCAAGGCCCAGGCCATGAAGAAGTTCCTGGCGGGCCTGCTGGAGCAGATGGAGATCTCCGCCGAGATCCGCGTCTACCAGCCCGAGAAGGGCCGCTATAAGGTCATTCTGGAGGGCAAGAACCTGGGTGCCCTCATCGGCCGCAGGGGCGAGACCCTGGACGCCGTCCAGCAGCTCACCAGCTATGCCGTCAACCGGGGCGGCGACCGCCGCTGCCGCATCCAGCTGGACGCCGAGAACTACCGGGAGCGCCGGGAGCAGAGCCTCTGCCGCCTCGCCGAGAAGATGGCCGAGAAGGCCGTCCGCTACCGCCGGAACGTCACCATGGAGCCCATGAACGCCTACGAGCGCCATGTGATCCATACCGCCCTGCAGGATACCCCCCACGTCACCACCTACTCCACCGGCGTGGATCCCAACCGCCGGGTCATCATCGCCTACGACCGCACCAAGCAGTAAGAAGCGCATGAAACCAGAAAGAGCCGCCCACCCCGGGCGGCTCTTTCTCACCCCTCCCCGGAGGAAACCCCTGCCTGCGGAGAAAACCCCATCCGGCCCTTCCACGGCAGGGGAGCCCTCCCGGCAGGCCCGGGAAAAAGCGCATTCCCAAAAATTTTCCGTTTCCCGGGAACAAACGCGCCCGCCCCTGCGTCTGACTGGACAGAAAAAGGAAAGGATGGGATCCCATGAAGAAACACGGAATTTCCGCCCTGCTGCTGAGCCTCGCCCTGCTGGCGGGCTGCGGCGCGGGCCAGGCCAGCCCCGGGGCGGACGGCCCCGAACCCTGCGGCACGTCGGAGGACATCCGGCAGGCCGCCGCCCTGGAGGCCGCCACCCCCTTCGGCGACGATTGGCAGGAGAGCGGCACCCCGGTGACCTATGAGAACGGCTGCATCTCCATGAGCCTTACCCTGCCGGAAGGCTGGGACTGGCAGACCGACTCCAGCGAGGACGGCACCGAGGGCATCCTCTTCTGGGACGGGGAGAAGCCGGAGCAGCGCTTCCGGCTCTCGGCCTGGCCGGGCGGCTTCGGCATGTGCGGCACCGGGGTGGACTTCTCCGACGTGACCCTGCCCTCCGGCACCCAGCTCACCGAGGCCCGGGAGGGGGACCGGTGGCTCATCTTGATCTTTGACGGCGTGCCGGGGAGCTACACCGTCCGGCCCCAGGACGGGACGATGAACAGCACCGTCTGGGACGTCAAGTGGCGGGAGGAGATTCTGACCATTCTGGATACCGCGGAGCTCAGCGGGGACGCCATGACGGAGGACGAGGCCATCGCGAAGGCGGCGGAGGTCTTTTCGGGGGATTATGACGCGGCGGACGGGAGCTATGACCTGCGGACCGGGGTCTGGACGGTGCGGTTCTTCGCCGGGGAGCGGGAGACCGGCAGGGTGACGGTGGACGCGGAGGGAACGGCGGAAGCCGTTTCATAAGGCGGCGGCTTCCACAATTTTTCGCGCTTTGTGGAGAACTTCCTCCGGAAAAGCGGGGATAAGGCCGCTTTTCCCCCTTGACGGGGAGGGAAAAAGGTGTTATCTTGGAAACCTACAGGCAAGGATGGGTCTGGCAGCCCGGAGCCGCGGGAGGAAATGCCCGCCGGAAGCCCCGTTAGCGGCGAAAGAGTGTGGATTCGTCCAAATTCAGGTGGAACCACGGATCGTTACGATTCGCCCTGAGCTGATTCAGCTTGGGGCGTTTTTCTATGCCCCGGCAGGGAGGGAGGAGAAATGCGGAAACTCTGGCGGCAGCGGGCGGCCTTTCTGGCCCTGGCCCTGTGCCTGATCCTGCTGGCCGTCTCCGTGCCCACCCGGGCGGAGAGCCAGATCCTGCTCTGCGGGGAGGATCATACCGACGCGGCCTGCATGGAGCGGGAGCTTTCCCTCTGGCGGGCGCGCTACGCCGCCGGGGATCGGGATCTCTTTCTGGAGATGGGGGCCGCCACGGCGGAGCTGCTGAACCGCTGGATGACCACCGGGGACGAGAGCTTCTGGGAGCTGGTCTACCGGAACTGGGAGGGAACTGCCTCCCAGACGCCGGAGCGGGAGCGCTTCTTCCGGACGATCCGGGCCGCCTGCCCGGAGACGGTGTTCTACGGCATCGACGTGGAGCACCAGTACAAGACCACCGGGGCCTTCTGCCTGGCCCTCCTGGAGAAGGAGGGGCGGCAGGGAAGCGAGGCCTACCGGAAGGCCCTCCGCTCCGTGGAGCAGGCGCAGCGCTTCTATGAGGGCTGGGACGGAGACTTACTCTCCCGGGACAACGCCTACCGGGAGGATACCCTGGCGGAGAACTTCCGCCGGGAGTATGAGAGCCTGGGCCGGAAGCGGGTCATGGGCATCTTCGGCGCGGCCCACACGGATCCCTACGGCCCGGATTTCTACACCGGAACCACCCCCAGCATGGCGGCCCAGCTCCGCACCCGCTACGGCGGAGACGTGGCCTGCCGGGATCTCCGGGGAGAGGGGCTGCCCCGTCTTACCACCCTCACCGTGTCGGGGCAGGAGTACCGGGCCATCTACTACGGCGAGACCCCCCTCCGGAACATGGGCCTTCTCCGCAGCCGGGAATTCTGGCGTCTGCCGGAGACTTACGCCGAGTTCTCCCGGTGGCCGGGCAGCGGCGATAACCTCCCCGGCAGCGAATACGCCATGGCCGTCCGCCCCGGGGAAGCCTACGCCATCCACTACCGCCGCTGGGACGGCACGGACTTCTGGTGGTACGGCGTCTGCGACGGGACGCGCCGGGCGGACGGGACGCTGAACACGGAGGAAGTTCTGCCGCCGGAGACGGGGAAATTGATCATTGAGAATTGAGAATGGAAAATCAGGCATAGCGGAAGCGGTTGCGAGCAACCTTAAATTTCAAAAATTTCAGATAGAAGGAGAAAAATACTATGAAGAACACGGAAAAGACCATGGACAAGATCGTGGCCCTTTGCAAGAACCGGGGCTTCGTCTTTCCCGGCAGCGAGATCTACGGTGGCCTTGCCAACACCTGGGACTACGGCCCTCTGGGCGCGGAGCTGAAGAAGAACATCAAGAACGCCTGGTGGAAGAAGTTCGTCCAGGAGAACCCCTACAACGTGGGCCTGGACGCCGCCATCCTCATGAACCCCCAGACCTGGGTGGCCAGCGGCCACCTCGCCGGCTTCTCCGATCCCCTGATGGACTGCCGGGAGTGCCACGAGCGCTTCCGGGCGGACAAGCTCATCGAGGACTGGTGCGAGGCCAACGGCTT
>CAKTSC010000120.1 GCA_934597465.1 uncultured Dysosmobacter sp. | reverse complement strand
GACGGTGAGGGTCTCGCCCTCCACCCGGAAGCGGATCTCGCAGCCCGCGAAGAGGAAGCCGTAGATGCGCTCCGGGTTGCTCTGGTAGTGGGGCCGGGGGTCGTTGGCCAGAACTCCCAGGGCGGCGGCCCGCTTGCCCTCTGGCAGACGGGCGAGAAGCTCCTCCGGGCAGTTTACCGTAAGCAGGCGGTCGGCCCCCCCGCCCGTCCAGCCGCCCGCTGCCTCCGGGCGGCAGTCGGCGTAGGGGAGGTAGGGCTTGATGTCGTAGATGGGGGTGCCGTCCAGAAGATCCGCCCCGGCCACCCGCAGCACCAGCCCCTCCCGGGGCGTTTCCTCCACCCCCAGAAGACGCACGCAGGAGAGCCCCAGGGGGTTGGGCCGGAAGGGGGAGCGGGTGGCGAAGACCCCCAGCCGGACGTTCCCGCCCAGCCGGGGCGGCCGGACGGTGGGGGAGAAGCCCTCCCGCCGGGCCCGGGAGAACTCCCAGATGAGCCAGAGGTGGCTGAAGCCCTCAATGCCCCGGAGTGCGTCCGGGTTCCGGAACTCCGGCTCAAAGACCACCCGGGCCTCCAGGCTCTCCACAAGGCCGCTCTGCCGGGGGATGCCGAACTTCTCGGCGAAGTCGCTTCGGATGTGGGCGATGGGCCGGATCTCCATGGGGCCGCCTCCTTCTAAAAGAAATCACCCTGCCATTGTACCCCAAAGCGGGGGAGGGCGCAAGCGGGGAAAGGAATAGAAAATTGACACCGAACTGTTACCGTTTTGTGATGCTTTTTCCGCTGGGGTATGGTTCTATTAGGAGGTAACATAATTCCGGCCATCCGGAAGAAGGAGGAAGATCGATGAGAAAGAGCATTCTTGCGGGGATCCTGGCGCTGGCGCTGCTGCTCAGCGGCTGCGCGGGGAAGGGGAACGGCGCGGCGTCCGGCAGCGGCTCCGGCAATGCTTCCGGCAGCGCCTCCGGATCGGAGCCCGTCAATGTCCCCACGGCGGAGGAGGTCCAGACCGCCCGGAAGACCCTGGAGGACGCCGTGGAGACCCTGCGGACCACCGGGACCCTCCCCGGCTTTGAAGCCCTGGTTGGCGACGAGATGTCCACCGAGTACCGCTACACCATCACGGACATCGACGGCGACGGTTTCGAGGAGCTGCTGCTGATGCAGGACACCGGCGTCATGGCCTCCATGGACTACCTGGTGCTGGACGGGCAGGGCGGCCAGCTCCGGGCGGAGCTGGAGGTGTTCCCTTCCCTGACCTTCTATGAAAACGGCTATGTCCGGGCGGACGCCAGCCACAACCAGGGCCTGGCCGGGGACTTCTGGCCCTACGCCCTCTACCGCTACGATGCGGAGAGCGACAGCTATCAGAAGGTGGCTGCGGTGGACGCCTGGGACGGCAGCATCCACGCACAGGACTACGCCGGGAACCCCTTCCCCAAGGACGCGGACGCCAGCGGCGCCGGCATCGTCTACTACGTGGCCGAGAACGGCGAGACCTACGGTGACAACGGCACCTTCGCCGTGGAGCCCATGGATCAGGCGGACTTCCAAAAGTGGGAGGCCTCCTGGCAGGGCAGCGGCGCTGTGGTGGATTTCTCCCTGGAGAATGAGATCATCACGGACGACCTGCTGACGGAAAATGCCGCGGGCTGAGCGCTGAAAAATGCGAGAAACGGGAGGGAGCCTTGCTCCCTCCCGTTGATTTTCCCGGGAAATCTGCGGAAATCCTTGCAAAAGCGGGGAGAATATGATATCTTTAATTGGTTTTGAAGCATTCCCGGGGGCCCGTCTCCGTCCCCGGTCAGGAAAGCGAGGATCGAGGAACCATGCCGATCTGATATCAGGCCCCGCACAGGCTTTTCAGCATTCCCGGGGCGCGGGGCGATCCCCGCTCCGGTCATCGAAAGAAAGGATCAAGGGAACTATGCCTACCTTACAGGAAGAGATCTCCCGGCGGCGGACGTTTGCCATCATCTCCCACCCGGACGCCGGTAAGACCACCCTCACGGAAAAGCTCCTGCTCTACGGCGGAGCCATCGCCCAGGCCGGCGAGGTCAAGGGCAAGCGGGCGAAAGCCGCCACGTCGGACTGGATGGAGATCGAGAAGCAGCGCGGCATCTCCGTTACCAGCTCCGTCATGCAGTTCCAGCACGACGGCTACTGCATCAACATCCTGGACACCCCCGGCCACCAGGATTTCTCCGAGGATACCTACCGCACCCTCATGGCGGCGGACAGCGCCGTCATGGTCATCGACGGCGCCAAGGGCGTGGAGCCCCAGACCCGCAAGCTCTTCCGGGTCTGCGCCATGCGCCACATCCCCATCTTTACCTTCATCAACAAGATGGATCGGGAGACCAAGGATCCCCTGGATCTCTGCGAGGAGGTGGAGCGGGAGCTGGGCATCGACACCTACCCCATGAACTGGCCCATCGGCTGCGGCAAGGAGTTCCAGGGCGTTTACGACCGGGAAAAGAGCAGCATCCTCTTCTTCTCCTCCGAGGGCAAGGGCCGCAAGGCCGGCCTGGTGGAGGCGGATCTGGAGAGCTCCGCCCTGGATGAGCTCATCGGCTCTGCCAAGGCCGACGCCTTGCGGGAGGAGGTCGAGCTCCTGGGCGCGGGCCGGGAATTTGACCTGGCCGCCGTCCGGAACGGCCAGCTCTCCCCGGTGTTCTTCGGCTCCGCCCTTACCAACTTCGGCGTGGAGCCCTTCCTGGAGGAATTCCTCCGCCTGACCACGCCGCCCCTGCCCCGCACCAGCGACCAGGGGGAGGTGGATGTTTTCAGCGAGGATTTCTCCGCCTTCGTCTTCAAGATCCAGGCCAACATGAATAAGGCCCACCGGGATCGCCTGGCCTTCCTTCGCATCTGCTCCGGCAAGTTCCAGCGGGACACGGAGTATTACCACGTCCAAACCGGCAAGAAGATGCGCCTCTCTCAGCCCCAGACCATGATGGCGGCGGAGCGGGAGATCGTGGAGGAGGCCTACGCCGGGGACATCATCGGCGTGTTCGATCCCGGCCTCTTCTCCATCGGCGACACCGTCACTGTGCCGGGGAAGAAGTTCCGCTACTCCGGCATCCCCACCTTCGAGCCGGAGCACTTCATGCGGGTCAGCCCCAAGGACACCATGAAGCGCAAGCAGTTCATGAAGGGGGCGGAGCAGATCGCCCAGGAGGGCGCCATCCAGATCTTCAAGATCCCCGACGCGGGCCTGGAAGAGGTCATCGTGGGTGTCGTGGGTACGCTGCAGTTCGATGTCTTCGAGTACCGCATGCGCTCGGAGTACGGCGTGGAGCTGCGCATGAGCGGCCTGCCCTATGAGCACCTGCGGCGCATTACCGCCTGCCAGGGTGACCCCCGGGAGATCGAGCTCTGCACGGGCTCCAAGATCCTTCAGGACTTCAAGGACAACTACCTCGTGGCCTTCGGCGGCGAGTGGAGCGTGGGCTTCCTGACAAAGCACAACCCCGGCCTGGAGCTCTCGGCCTCCCTCTCGGTGTAAAAGGAAACAGGAAAGAGCCCTCCGGCGCTGCCGGAGGGCTCTTTTATCCCCGCGGAAAAGTTTCCGCCTGCGGGATAAGCCGTCCGGCATCCGCATAGACTAGGGGGGCGAACTGGCCGGGGGAGGGATGCGCGTGCGCAGGCGGATGGACGGATGGGAGCTGGGAGGCTTCCTTTTCACGGTGCTGGCGGGCACGGCCCTCCATTTCCTCTATGCCTGGAGCGGGGAGAGCGCCTGGGCGGCGGCCGTCTCGGCAGTGAACGAGTCCGTCTGGGAGCATATGAAGCTCCTCTACGTGCCCCTCTTCCTCCTCTCCATGGTGCAGCTCTGCTTCCAGGGCCGCACCTCCTCCAACTACCTGGCCGCCCGGGCGGCCTCCGCCCTCTGCGGCACGGCGCTAATCCCGGTGCTGTACTATACCTATACCGGCGCCCTGGGACGGCACTTTCTGGCGGCGGACATCGCCGTCTTCCTCCTCTCCGCCGCCGCGGCCTTCCTGCTGGATCGGACGCTCCGGCGGCGGGACGCCCTCAGCGCCGGGTGGCAGCAGCTGCTGGGCCTGCTGCTCCTCTGGGGCGTCCTGTTCCTCTTCCTCTACCTTACCTTCCGCCCCTGCCGCATCCCCCTCTTTCAGGATCCCGTCACCGGGGGCTTCGGCCGCCTGGGCTAAACGATTGCCCGCCTCCGCCCCCGTCCCGCCGCCGGGACGGGGGCGTTTCCCTGCCGTGATCGGGAACATCTGTGTCCAAACGGTAAAGATTTCCCCACCAGGCCCCGGAATGCCCCGCTTTTCCTTGACCGCTTTTCCAAATGGCGCTATAATGGAAACAGTATCGGACAAACCAAGCGCCCCGGGAGCAACGCCGGGGCGAGAAGGAGGGACTGGATGAAAGTTCGCAAATCCGCCGCGCCGTTCTACGCCGTGGCGGTGATCTGGCTGGCCTACGCGCTGCTCTTCCCCTTGTACCGGGTGAGCCATTTCCTGATCGTGGGGGTCATCTCCCTGGCGGCCTTCCTGCTGCTCTCGGCCCTCTGCGCCAAGACCGGCGTACCGGAGGGAGAGAAGCAGGAGAAGACGGCGGAGAAGCCCAAGGAGGAGTCCACCGGCAACGCGGATCTTGACAGGATGCTCAAGGACGGCCGCCTGGCCCTCGCCGAGATGAAGCGCCTGGATGAGAGCATCGAGGACGCCGCCGTCTCCGCCGACATCGTGCGGCTCCAGCAGATCTCGGAGAAGATCTTTGAACGGGTGAAGGAGGAGCCCGCGAAGCTCCCCCAGATCCGCCGCTTCATGGATTACTACCTGCCCACCACCCTGAAGCTCCTGAACGCCTATGACCGGGCCAGCTCCGCCGGGATCTCCGGCGAGAACGTGGACGCCACCAAGGCCAAGGTCTCCGGCATGATGAAGACCATCGTCACCGCCTTTGAAAAGCAGCTGGACGCCCTCTACGGCAGCGAGGCATTGGACATCTCCACAGACATCACCGTCCTGGAGAACATGATGGCCCGGGAGGGCCTCACCGAGCAGGAGCTGAAGGCCCAGACCGTCCCCGCCCAGGATGGCGGCATCCAACTGGAACTCTAAAAAACAATCAATTCCCGACAAGGGATGAACGGAGGAAATTACCATGGAGGAAAACAAGATCCCTGAGCTGACGCTGGAACCCACCGCCGCCGCGACGGCCGTCCCCGAGCTGACGCTGGAGACCGCCATCCCCACCCCCGCCGCCCCCGCTCCCGAGCCCACCAAGAAGGAGGCCGAGCCCGTGGAGATGGAC
>CAKTSC010000119.1 GCA_934597465.1 uncultured Dysosmobacter sp. | reverse complement strand
TCCCGCAGCAGCCGGTTGGTGTAGTCCGCCGGCATATCCTCCACGATGAGCATGCTGGTGGCCGCCATGTGGAAGGGTTCCTCCAGCAGTTCCATGCCCTGGGAGGAGTCCATCTCCTCCGGAAGGTAGGTGAGAAGGTCGTAGTTGATCTTGGTGGCCGCCATGCCGATGGCGGAGGGGATCAGCAGCAGCACCGCCAGGAAGGCGATGAGCTTCGGTTTCCGGGTCAGAGCCCGGGCCAGCTTATGGATCATGGAAAAGCCCCCTTACTTGCCGAAGATCCCGGCGATGGCACTGCCGATGGACTGGAAGAGCTTCCCGATCCGCTGCCAGAGGGTGAGGGACTCCGTTTCCTGCTGCTCCGGCTCCGGCACTTCCGCCTCCGCCTCCTTGATCTCCTGGGTGCGGATCAGCACCTGCACGCTCTGGGGCGCGCCGTTGCGGCTGTCCGTCAAAGACTCCGCCTGGGCGGTGGCGTCCATGAGGAGGAGGTTGCTGCTCTCCCCGGCAAACTCGTTCCAGGTGTCCTCGATGAGGCCGGAGATGTTGTCCTTGGCATCCTTTACGTCCCCCACCCGGCTGAGGCTCCCGGCGGTAGCCCGCAGGGCGGCGGAGAGGCCCTCCAGGGTCTCCTTCGTCCCGGCGTCCGCCTGCTTCCCGGTGCTCTTCAGCACCGTGCGGAAGGTGGTAAGGAACACGGTGGTATCCCCCAGGGTGTCGCAGAGCTGCCCCGTCACGGTCTTCAGGTCGGAGAGGGTGCTCTTCAGCTCCGGCAGCTCCTTCTCAGCGGAGGCGCGCAGGGCATCCACCGCGTCCAGCACCTCCCCCAGGCTCTCGCCCAGGGACTTGCTCTCCTCCGTAATGGCGTCCAGATCCTGCAGCGACGCGCTGACGCCCCGCAGCAGGGCGGCCAGATCCCCGCTGAGCCCCTGCTCATAGCCCAGCAGTGTGCAGAGCTCCTGAGCGTTCTCTACCAGGTTGTCCGCCCCGGTGAGGAGCTTCCAGAGGATCTCCGCCTGGGCCAGGGACTTGGCCATATCCTTGGTCTGGAGGTAGATGACGGCGGCAAAGAACTGCCGCTCCGTCAGAAAGCCGTCCCCGGCGAGAGAGGTATAGATGCGGTCAAGCTCCCGGGCCGTCTCATAGGTCTTGGTGATGCCGGGCTGCTTTTCCTCCAGCTGCTGCAGCGCGATGGCCGCGGCCTCGTCCTCCGTCAGTGTGACGCCGTCCTTTCCATACTGGGCCATCACCTGGGGGATCATGGCGTTCACGGCATCCCGGGCGTCGGAGAGGGCCTGGGCCTGGCTCTGGGCCTCCTCCGCCGTCAGGCTCTCGCCCTTCTGGGCCGCCTGCACCAGCAGAACGGCCATGGCGAACTCCCGGTAATCCAGATCCTCGCCGCTGCCCACGGCCCGGAACACGCGATCCAGCGTCCGGGCCTGCTCCAGGGCGTCCTGCAGCTGGGGCAGGGTCATGCCGTCCACGTCGATGCCCTCGCCCCGGAGGGAGATCTCGATGGCCTGCAGGATGGCGCTGAGCTTGTCCATGTGCTTTTTCAGGGCGTCGGCCTTCCGGCCCAGGGCCTCCAGGTCGGCGGCGGAGGCGTTCCCGGCGGCGGACACCCGGGCGAGATCCGCCCACAGGGTCTTCACCTCACCCTGGATCTCCTTCAGCTCCGTCCGGGCGTCGGAGAGGGCGGTATTGAGGGTCTTCACGGACTTCTGGGTGTCGTCCAGCAGCTTCTGGGCCCGATCCAGGTGCCCCGGCAGGGCCGCCAGGGACAGGTTCAGGGAGCTGAGATCCCCCAGCAGCACGTCCGCCTCCCAGGAGAGGACATTCTGGTTCTGGGAGAGGGTGTCCCGGGCGGCGTTGAGCTGATCCAGGCCGCTGGCGGCGGCGTAGAGGCCGCTGCTGATGCCGCCCATGGAGTTCAGCAGGGCATCCAGGCCGGAGGAGAGCTTTTCGTAGTTCTCCTCCAGGGCGTCCTTGCGCTGGGAGAGGGCCGCGATCTCCTGGAGCTGGGAGAGGGTAGCGGGCACCATCAGAAAGGTCATGCCGCCGAAGGAGAAGGCGTCGCTGCCCACCCGGATGGTGTAGTGGCACTCCTCCCCGGGCAGGCCCAGGAACAGCACCGCCCGCAGGTTGCCGATGAGCTGCACCTGGGCGCCGGGGGCCTCCAGGGAGAGGATGTCGTCCTGGTTGAAGATGGCCATGGCCTCCAGGGTGTAGTTGTGCTTTGCGTAGTCGCTGGCGTTCTCATTGGGGATGGCGTCCAGAGAGATCTCCACCACGCCGGTCTTCCCAGCCAGCTCCTCCGCCCGGACGGCCACGCCGTTCAGGCTGTAGTGGACGGAGAGCTCCCAGGGCAGCTCCTCAAAGGGCTGGGCGGTCTTGCCCTCGAAGTAGAAGTGGCTGGGTGCATCCTCCCCGAAGGAGAAGACGTTGGCCCCGCCGGAGACGCTGGGCGTCCGGTCATCCGTCAGGTTCACGATCTCATCGTAGTCGCCGTAGTCCGTCAGGGACGCGGCGCCGTTGACGGTGTAGCTCTTCACCACGCTGCCCTCCGTCAGGTTGCCGTAGTAGTCGGTCATGGCGTAGTAGGCCTCGTCATAGGTGGGCTCCACCCCATCGTCCACCGCCAGCACGGGGACGGAGGAGAGGAGCAGGGTCCCTGCCAGCAGGCAGGGCAGCACGCGCCGGAGGGCGCGGGTCTTCTTGGAATGGGACATGGGGTGCAGGACTTCCTTTTCAATAGACTCTCCGCCGCTGGCGGAGGCAGGGGAGGATTCAGTCGTCGACATCCCGCCACTGGGCGTCGATGATGCGGCGGTGGCCGTCGCTCTGGAAGGCCCTCGCGGCGGAGATCACGGTATAGACGCCGCTGACGCCGGTGATAAGAAGGGCGGCGCCGAGATACACCATCAGTGCCGCGGCCCCCTCAAAGGGATCCAGGATCAGGAGAAAGCCCAGCAGCAGATCCAGGACGCCGAGACCAAGGGTGAGGCCCCAGCGGGGCAGACCGAAGCGCCGCAGCTCCACCGCCGCCTGCAGGGTGAAGACTCCCTCCACCAGGATGTAAAAGCCCGCGATCACCGGCAGGATCATCAGGGCCCCCATGGGGTGCAGCAGCAGAAGGAGCCCCGCCAGCACCCCCAGGATGCCGCCGCCCAGGTCAAAGCGGAACAGCACCCCTGCCGCCCCCAGGCGGCAGTACCGGGCGATCTGGCAGACGCCCAGCGCCAGGCAGAGCAGGCCCAGCAGCCAGCAGACGGTGAGAGCCGAGGTCTCCGGCCAAACAATCAGCGCAAGGCCCAAGAGAGCCACGCCCGCCGAGAGGGCGATGGCCCAATTCCGGCAGCGCTTCAGGGAATCGCTGGTCATACTTGTCCTTCCTTTCTTAACTGGCGGCGGGCGCCCTTAAAAGGCGGCCCGCAGTTCCTCGGCGAGATCCGTCTGCTCCCAGGGGAGCGTCCGGGCGTTCTCGCCGAAATGTCCGTAGCAGGAGACGGTGTGGTAGATGGGGCTCCGCAGGCCGAAGCGGCGGATCATCACGCCGGGGCGCATGTCCACATGCTCCGTGAGCCAGGCGGCCAGCGCCTCGTCCGCCACGCTCCCGGTGCCGAAGGTATCCACCATCACGCTGACGGGGTCAGCAAGGCCGATGGCATAGGCCAGCTGCACCTCGCAGCGGTCGGCAAGCCCCGCCGCCACGATGTTCTTCGCGAGATACCGGGCCATATAGGCCCCGGTGCGGTCGACCTTGGTGGGATCCTTGCCGGAGAAGGCCCCGCCGCCGTGGCGGGCCGCGCCGCCGTAGGTGTCGGCGATGATCTTCCGCCCGGTAAGGCCGCTGTCCCCCGCCGGGCCGCCGATGACGAAGCGCCCCGTGGGGTTGATGAAGTACGCGGTCTCTCCGTCCACCAGCGCCTCCGGCAGCACCGGGTCGATGACCTCCCGGCGGATGGCCTCCCGCAGGGTCTCCGTGGGAACGGAGGCGCTGTGCTGGGCGGAGATCACCACGGTGGAGATCCGCAGGGGCTTCCCGTCCTCATACTCTACGCTGACCTGGGACTTGCCGTCCGGCAGCAGCCAGGGCAGCGTCCCGTTCCGGCGCACCGCCTCCAGCCGCTTGGCAAGGGCCGCCGCCAGGGTGATGGGCAGGGGCATGAGATCCTCCGTCTCCCGGCAGGCATAGCCGAACATCATGCCCTGATCCCCGGCGCCGGTGTCCTCCTGGGCCTTGTGCTCCACGCCCCGGGCGATGTCCGGGGACTGGGTGTGCAGGTTCACGGCCACCCGGCAGGAATCCGCGTCAAAGCCCATGCCGGGCCGGTCGTAGCCGATGTCCCGGATCACCCGCCGGGCGATGGCCTCATAGTCCGGGCTGGCGGAGGCGGTGACCTCCCCCATGATATTCACGTTGTCCGTCCAGGCCGTGACCTCGCAGGCCACGTGGGCGGCGGGATCCTCCGCCAGGATGGCGTCCAGGATGGCGTCGGCGATCTGGTCGCAGACCTTGTCGGGATGGCCGCAGGTAACGGCTTCGGATGTGAGAACAGTCTTCATTGGATATCTCCTCCTCTTGGATAGATGGAAAGCGCCAGTCTCTCCCTCTCTTCTGCCCAGCATTGTAGTGCCCCGGCCCGGCCTTGAAAATGGGCAGATGCCCGCCCCTGTCCAAAGTTTGACACCCGCCGGGAATCGTCAAAAACCGGACAGCCCCCGGAAAGCGTCAAATTTTTGGCACCGGGTCAGAAATGCCAAATTCCGCCCGTTAAAATCCCGTTAAGAAAACTCTCGACAAGGCGGCGGGGCCCTGCTACAATGGGAGGGCACCCCCCCTGCTCCCGCCGGGAAGGGGCGGCCCGCTTGCAAATTTCCCGGAAAACTGCTACCATAGGCCAAGAGGCAGAGAGACGGCGGGCCCTTCCGCCGGAAAAAGGAGGCCATCCATGGCACAGCGCACGAAAAACGCCATCCGCCAGAGCTTCATGGAGCTGCTGGCCGAGCGGCCCTTCGACAAGATCACCATCGGGGACATCGCCCAGCGGAGCGAGGTCACCCGCAACGCCTTCTACTACTACTATCAGGATATCTACGCTCTGGTGGAGGATATCTTCGCCCTGGAGCTGGAGCACTTCACCCAGCAAGCCGCCTCCTACGCCTCCTGGCAGGACGCCTTCCGCGCCGCCATCGCCTTCGCCCTGGACAACCGCCGGGCGGTGCTCCACATCTACCAGTCCTCCAGCCGGGAGACCCTGGAGCGCTACTACCGCCAGACCATCCT
>CAKTSC010000118.1 GCA_934597465.1 uncultured Dysosmobacter sp. | reverse complement strand
GTGAAGGTGACGCCGGAGTTGGCGTTCTGGAAGGACTCGCCCAGGGCGCCGATGACGGACTTCATGGAGGTGGAGCCGTCGGTGGCCACGGAGCCGGTGAGCTCGCCGCCGGCGGGGGCGGAGGAAGCGGCGGAGGAGGCGGGGGCATTGCCGTTGCTGCCGCAGCCGGCCAGCAGGGCCAGCGCCAGGGTGG
Organism: uncultured Dysosmobacter sp.; assembly: GCA_934597465.1. Classification (GTDB taxonomy): domain Bacteria; phylum Bacillota; class Clostridia; order Oscillospirales; family Oscillospiraceae; genus Oscillibacter. The sequence continues at coordinate 5,225 of CAKTSC010000118.1, read as the reverse complement.
CGGAGGCAAGAAGGGTCAGAAACTTCTTCATACGGATCTTCCTTTCTGAATCGTAAGGTCAGATTTCTTCGGGGGTCGTTCCCTCCGGGGGGGATATCGTCAGCGGGCCGGGGCCCGCAGGGCCTTTCCCTTGGAACATCCTCATTCTCGCATCCTTGTGTAAAGTGGAAAACCCCGCTTTTGTAAAGTCCCGGTAAAATTCCCGCCCGTGGCGATCCCGGCGAAAGGCACGGAAAGTTCACGAAAAATCCCGGAAAAGGCCCCCGCCGGGTGTTGAATTTGCGCCTTCGGGATGGTATAATCATCAGACTCAAGGAAAAGCGGGATATCGCTGGGCGCGGCGCTCCCAAACGGGCGCTCCCCGGCCGAAAAATAAAGAGGAGGTAATCCCATGAACATCCACTGGAAGAAGCTTGCCCTCTTCGCGGGCGGCGTGCTCTTCGGCACCGCCGGCATCGACATTCTGAAAAGCCGCGACGCCAAGAAGCTCTACACCCACACCACCGCCGCCGTGCTGCGGGTCAAGGACTGCGTGATGACCACCGTCACCCGCACCAAGGAGAACTGCGGCGACATTCTGGCAGACGCCAAGGCCATCAACGAGAGCCGGGACACCGAGGCAGAGACGGTGGAGGACGCCTCCGCCGACGAGACCTGAGAGAGACCCGAGAGCCATGATGGGCCACGCCCGTGATGGCTCTCCCTTTTTGGAGGAAACACCCCATGAAATGCGTCATTCTGCATGAATCCCCTGGCCGCCTGCGGCTCCACGCCGTCCAGCGGGGCCGGATGTCCCTGACCAAGGCGGACGCCTGGGAAGCCTATCTCAAGGCCCTGCCCGGGGTAAAGGAGGCCGCCGTCTACGACCGCACCGGCGACCTCGTCATCTGCTACCGGGGCGGCCGGGAGGAAATCCTCCGGGCCGCGGCCGCCTTCTCCTATGAAAAGCACGGATCCCTGGCCCCTGCCAACAGCAGCCGGGCCTTAAACCGGGAGTTCCAGGACAAGCTGGGCTCCGCCGTGGTGAACCGCGTCCTCTCCAAGCTCTTTCTGCCCGCCCCGGTGCGGACAGTGATCGCCGCCTTCCGCTGGCTGAAGTACCTGAAGCGGGGCCTTGCCTGCCTGCTCCACGGGCACATCCAGGTGCCGGTGCTGGACGCCGTGGCCATCTCCGTCTCCCTCCTGCGGGGGGACGCCGCCACGGCAAGCTCCATCATGTTCCTCCTGAAGATCGGCGAGATCCTGGAGGAGTGGACCCACAAGAAGTCCGTTGCCGACCTGGCCCAAACCATGAGCCTCAATGTGGACAAGGTCTGGCTCCAGGCCGGGGAGCAGGAAGTTCTCGTGAACGTCGCGGACGTGCAGGTGGGGGACGTCATCATCGTCCGCACCGGCAGCCTCATCCCCCTGGACGGCGTGGTCGTCAGCGGGGAGGCCAGCGTCAACCAGTCCTCCATGACCGGGGAGTCCCTCCCCGTCCACAAGACCCCGGGCAGCTACGTCTACGCCGGGACGGTGGTGGAGGAGGGCAGCTGCGCTCTGCGGGTGGACAAGGCCAGCGGCAGCGGCCGCTACCACCGCATCGTGGAGATGATCGAGGCCTCGGAGAAGCTGAAATCCGCCACGGAGGACAAGGCCTCCCACCTGGCGGATCGTCTCGTGCCCTGGAGCCTGGGAGCCACGGCGCTGATCTGGCTTTTGACCCGGAACCCCACCAAGGCCCTGGCCATCCTGATGGTGGACTTCTCCTGCGCCCTGAAGCTCTCCATGCCCATCGCCGTCCTCTCCGCCATGCGGGAGTGCGGCGAGAGCGGCATCCGGGTGAAGGGCGGCAAGTTCCTGGAGGCCGCCGCCGAGGCCGAAACCATCGTCTTCGACAAGACCGGCACCCTGACCTACGCCACGCCCCGCCTTGCCCTGGTGGTACCCTTCGGCGGGCGCGCCGAGGATGAGATGCTGCGCCTGGCCGCCTGCCTGGAGGAGCACTACCCCCACTCCATGGCCAACGCCGTGGTGGATGCCGCCCGCCAGCGGAACCTCCGCCACGAGGAGCGGCACTCCCAGGTGGAGTACGTGGTGGCCCACGGCATCTCCAGCCGGGTGGACGGGGAAAAGGTGCTCATCGGCAGCTACCACTTCATTTTCCAGGACGAGGGCTGCACCCTGCCGGAGGGGGAGGAGGAGCGCTTCGCCGCCCTGCCGGACGAGTACTCCCACCTGTATCTCGCCATCTCCGGCAAGCTGGCTGCCGTCCTCTGCGTGGAGGATCCCCTCCGCTCCGAGGCCGCGGGCGTCATGGCGGCGCTGCGCCGCCTGGGCGTCACCAAGCTCGTGATGATGACCGGGGACAGCGAGCGCACCGCCCGCTCTGTGGCCGCCGCCGTGGGGGTGGACGAGTACCGCTCCGAAGTCCTGCCGGAGGATAAGGCCGCCTTCATCCGCTCGGAGCACGCTGCCGGGCGCAAGGTCATCATGATCGGTGACGGCGTCAACGATTCCCCCGCCCTGAGCGAGGCGGACGTGGGCGTGGCCATCTCCGCCGGGGCGGCCATCGCCCGGGAGATCGCGGACGTCACCATCTCCGCCGACGACCTGCGCACCCTGGTGACCCTCCGGGCCGTGAGCCAGGCCCTGATGGGCCGCATCCACCGCAACTACCGCTTCATCATGTCCTTCAACCTGGGGCTGATCCTTCTGGGCGTGGCCGGCATCCTGCCCCCCGCCACCTCCGCCCTGCTCCATAACCTCTCCACCCTGGGCGTCAGCCTGGAAAGCATGAAGCCCCTCCTCCCCGAGGAGGAGAAATCCCTCCCGGAGAACTGAACGCATCGCCGGATATATCCCCCGCCCCGACGGGGCGGAGACGTTGCCGGGCATATCGTCCGCCCCGATAGAGAGGGCGCTCCCGGGTACATCATCCACCCCGACGGGACGTCAGTCTGCATGACCGGGCATACCTCCCGCCCCGATGGGACGCCGGGCCTGCCTCACCGGATATATCTTCCGGCCCGGCAAGTACCCGCCCCACATGACCGGACATATCTGACGCCCCGATCACGCGGGGGTATTACCGGGCGCATCTCCCGTCCCGGCGGGGCCGCGCCCACAGAAAACGCCGCCGGAAGCCAAAGGCTTCCGGCGGCGTTTCGCGCACTCCCCGGCGAGAGGAAGGAGGTTCCGCCGGGAAGGGGGTAGACGAGGGATGGAGGGGAAGATCGGATGGGAGTCCTTCGGCAGAAGCGTAGGGGGCGGGCACCGCCCCGCCCCGGGTGGGGGCCGCGTGGGATGGGTCGGTCAGTTGCCGGAAGCTGTCAGCGCCTTGTAGGGGCGGCCCTATGTGGCCGCCCGAGGGCAGGTCGCACTAAGAACACGGTTTCGACAACCGTATAAAGGCAGGCCTACACAATTTGCGAAAGCGCCAGCAGATCCGATCCACGGGCGGGCACCGCCCCGCCCCTACACGGCTATCGGAAGTGCGGCGCAGGGCGGGAAGCCGTGGGCAACCATCGGGGTACGTCCCGGCAATCCCTCAGTCAGTCTGCGGGGGACGGGCGGCCACGTAGGGCCGCCCCTACACAGGGTTGGGTGGTTGTGGGAACCAACGGAATCAGTTTTTGCGGTAGTCTGGCAGCGGGGCGGGACGGAGCCCGCCCCCTACACGGGTGACGGAAGTGCCCTCAGCGGCGGGGTGCGCCCAGGGTGTGGCTTCCGCCAGCCAAATTCCGTTCCGGAATTTGGAGCGTCAGTCATGGGACGCCGGCCCCTCCGAAAGGGGACGGGGGATGCGGATTGCCGCGTCGGCCTGGGGCCTCCTCGCAATGACAGTTGTTTTTTGTCATTCCGAGGAGCAAAGCGACGCACCTAAGGCGTAGCCACCGCCAGCCAAATTTCGGAACGAAATTTGGGGCGCTGGTTATGGGAATCCGTTCCTTTTTCAGCAGAGTTTGGTTCCCTGCACGGTGGTGGAGATGCTGTGGTTTTCGTGATGGGCCGCGAATGCCCAGGCAGCGCTGAGCGAAGCGGGGAGTACGGAAAGAGGAGCTGGTCAATTCGGTCTTTGCCCGATAACCTCAGAGTGCAGCACGGCGCACAATGTTCGGAAATCTGATAGGCACCCCGCCCGTGGTTACGCAGGGGCCTCCCCCCAACTGAGCAGAACAGTTACAACCCGCGTCCCGCCGGGCAGGTACGGATGCTTCGCATCCTCCCACCCGGCGGCAAAGCGTTTTTTCTTTTGACGGCTCCACCGCCGTAGTCTTTTTGGGGCGCCAAAAAGGCTACGCCCGCAGGCGTGTGCCGGAGGCAACCGACGCGACGCGGCGGCTCTTGGCCGGAGGCTAAATGGGGGTGGATCGCCGCCGGGGCTTCCCGGTACCCTCGGTTGGTCAAGCGGGTATCGGCGGGGCGGCGGTAGCAAAGGCCTCCGCCAGCTTCACCGCCCCCGGGCCGGAGGATACCCCCCCTCCGGGGGAGTCTCCCCGGCGCAGGGCGTCTTGATGCCGTCCCGGGTCTTCTCGGGATCCAGGGGCCCGGACTCCCGGAAGATGTCGAAGTAGTTGCGGTTGCCCAGCCGCGCCCAGTGGTGGCGGCGGCAGACGGCGGTGGCCACGGGGTAGAGGAAGATGGCGATGAGGCCGCCGGAGAAGCCGTTGTTGTAAAGGTTCATACCCTCCACCGGGCCGCTGGTCTGCAGCACCAGGCAGGAGTGGATGAAGCCCGCCAGCACGCCCCAAAACCAGCCGAAATGGCCGGAGATGGGGGCCAGGGTGGTGCCGAAGAGGGCCGCCAGCTGGAGAGACGGCGTGTTGGGCAGGGAGTGCATGCCGTAAGCCCCCAGGGCCACGCCCAGGATCACCGTAATGATGTTCCCCGCGTGCTTGCCGAAGGCGGAGAAACCCATGATGGCCAGGAGCCCCCCGATGGTGGGGCCGTTGAACTGCCCGTCGATGAGGAAGAGGTAGGCCATGCCGAAAAGGCCGTTGATGCCCGCGTTCACCAGCACCGCCCCGGGGCCGAACATCCGCAGGTAGTCGCTGGGGGCCCGGCCGGTGGTCTCCAGCAGGCGGCAGTAGTCCGCCCAGACCTCCTTGCGGCGCTTGCCGGTGGTCATGAGCCCCAGGCAGATGAGCGCCAGGCAGAAAAGATCCATCACCAGGATGATCGCCGTCTGGTGCTCCCCGTACCAGTGGAGGGCCTGGGCGGGCCGGTCGCCGAAGGCCGTCAGC
>CAKTSC010000117.1 GCA_934597465.1 uncultured Dysosmobacter sp. | reverse complement strand
ACGGCGGAGGAGGTCTTGTTGATGTGCTGGCCGCCGGCGCCGGAGGAGCGGCAGGCCTGCATCTCGATGTCCTCGGGCCGGATCTCCACCTCGATGTCGTCGGGCAGCTCCGGCATGACCTCCACCGCGGCGAAGGAGGTCTGCCGCCGGGCGTTGGCGTCAAAGGGGGACACCCGCACGAGACGGTGGACGCCGTTTTCGCTCCGCAGGAAGCCGTAGGCGTTCTCCCCCTCGATGGAGATGGTGGCGGACTTGATGCCCGCCTCGTCCCCCTCCTCATAGTTGAGGGTGGTGCACTTGAAGTCGTGGCGCTCGGCCCAGCGGGTGTACATCCGGAAGAGCATTTCCGCCCAGTCCTGGGCCTCGGTGCCGCCGGCCCCGGCGTGGAAGGTGAGGATGGCGCTGTTGGCGTCATACTCCCCGGTGAGCAGGGTCTCCAGGCGGGTCTCCTCGATCTTGGCCTCCAGCTCGGCGTACTCCGCCTTGATCTCGGCCAGGATCTCCTCGTCCTCGGCCTCCCGGCCCATCTCACAGAGGGTCACCAGATCCTCCCAGGCGGCGATGAGCTTCTCCTGCCGCTCGATCTTGTTCTTCAGCTGCTTGAGGCGCATCTGCACCTTCTGGGAGCGGGCGAGATCGTTCCAGAATCCGTCCTGGGCAGTCTCCTCCTCCAGCCGCGCGGCCTCCTGCCGGGCGCTCTCGATGTCCAGCGCCGCGGAGAGCTTGGTCAGCTCCGGCTCCAGGGCCCCCAGCTTCTGCTTATAGGCGTCATATTCGATCAAAGCCATGGTATTCGTTCTCCGTTTCCTTCGGTCTCCCGGCCTTCCCCGGGGCGGGGCGGCACAGCGCCCCCGGCCGCCCCCGGGAATGCCGCGGGGCGCGCCCTTCCGCCGCCGGACGCCCGGCGTCCGCGGCGGATATGTTTGCAGTATCCTTTATTATATAAGAGCCCCCGGGGCTTTGTAAAGGGAAAATCCCGTTTTCCCGGGAAAAATCCGGCATTCCCTCCCCTTTCCCGGGAAAAGGGGCCCTTCCCGCCCCGCCGGGGCGTTCGCGGCCCGAAAAAGTCCCCTTGCGCTTCCCGCCGCCCTCTGCTAAACTGGAATAAACCGTGGAACCGTCCGGCACGCCCCGTGCCCTGCCGAAGAAAGGAGCCCCGCCATGAAAAGAGCCCTCCTCCGCCTCCTCCCCCTCCTGCTGCTGGCAGCCCTTCTCAGCGGCTGCGGCCAGGAAACCCCAAATCAGTATACCGTCCAGCAGGACGGCGTTCCCTACACCGTCACCCTCACCGAAAGCGGCAGCCGGAGCGAGACCGGTACTATCACCGGCGGCGGCGAGACCTATACCTACCTCATCACCGTCCAGGAGGGCGGCTACTCCGTGGAGATCACCTACCCGGACGGCTCCCGCTTCTGGCAGGAGGGCCGCGATATGGACGGTTTCACCACCACCTCCAGCGGCAGCGACGGCGGCTACGATCCCGATCGCTACGTCAGCGGCGAGACCCTGGTGGATGTCCTCTCCCGCAAGATGGCGGAGCCCGGCGACACCGGCCGCCAGACCGGCCGGGCCGTCCTGGGCGCGGTGCTGACCCTGGCGGGCGGCCTCTGCATCGCCTTCCCCCGGGCCGCCTGGTACCTTCTCAGCGGCTGGCGCTACCGGGGCGCGGAGCCTTCCCGCGCCGCCCTGACCCTCCACAGCCTCTCCGGCGTCCTGGCCGCCGCCATCGGCATCATCCTCTTCCTCTCGTCCCTGTGACGCGGCCCGCTCCCCCGCCCCCCGCCAGGCCATGACCCATTTCCCCCGCCCCGCAAAAGCCCCCCGGCCATTCGGCCGGGGGGCTTCCCATTCTTATTCTCTCACAGCAAGCAATACAGGATCTTGGCCATCTGCCCCCGGGTGATGCTGCTGCCGGGGCGGAAGGCGCCGTCGGCGTAGCCGCCCAGGACGCCCTGGTAGGTCATGGTCTGGATGTAGAAGGCCGCATAGGCGGGGATCTTCCCCCGGTCGCTGAAGCTCAGCTCCGCCAGGCCGAAGCCCTTCTCCTGGGTGCGGCCGATCATGGCGGCGGCCTGGGCCCGGGTCAGGGTAGCGTTGGGATCGAAGTAGAGCTTCCCGTTCCGGCTGACGCCGCCCACCACGCCGATGGTGTAAAGGGCCTTCACCGCCGTCTGCGCGTAGGCCGGGATCCTCTCCGCGTCGGCGAAGGGCAGCGTCACGCCCTCGTACTGGCTCTCGCTGAGACCCAGGTAGCGGAAGAGCATGGCGGAGAACTGGGCCCGGGTGATGCTGTCGTTGGGCCGGAAGGTGCCGTCGGCGTAGCCGGTGGTGATGCCGGAGGTGTAGAGGTGATCCACATAGTCCGCCGCCCAGTAGTCCTGGGTATCCGTGAAGCGGTGGGCGCTTTCGGTGACGGGGCAGTCGTAGGAGGCCCGGCCGATGTTGCCGGAGCCATCCTTGGCGTAGACGGTGATCCGGTGGGGCGCGCCGTCGGAGGCGGCGGAGGTGATGAGGATGCCGGTCTCGGCGCTGTAGCTGAAGTCCGTGGCCGCGCCGTCCCAGGTGACGGAGACGCTGCCCTTGGGCAGGATGCCGTCCACGGCGTCCCGGATGGAGACCGCCAGCTTCCCGTCCTCGGTGACGGCGCCCAGGGTGATGACCGGCGGGACGTTATCCACCATGCCGGAGAAGGATGCGGTGATCTGGTCGAGGTAGATGGCCCCGCTGCGGGCGGTGTCCGGCCAGGCCAGGGTCTCATTGCCCGTGCCGTCGTCCACCACCTTCGCCTGCCCGGCCTCCAGGGTGAGGCCCGTCAGCTCCGCGCCGCCGGAGGGCAGGGCGCAGCTGACCTGCTTCCAGCCGGAGAAGTCCAGCTTGCAGAGGGTCAGCTTGCCGCTCTCCGTGCCGCTGCGGTAGTTGAGGGAGAGGGTGTTGCCGGACTGATCGCCCCAGACCCAGAGGTTCAGCTGGCTGTAAGCGCCGTCCACCGTCAGGGCCTTCCCGGCCTGCCAGACGGCGGCGTAGCCCTGCTCCTCCGTGAGGATATACTCCAGAAGCCCGGCGGCCCGGCCCATGCGCACCTTGTCCGCCTGGGTGGTGCGGCTGAGGGTCAGGCCCACGCCGCTGCCGGAGAGGAGCCCCGCCCCGGCGGTCTCAAAGCCCTCCACCGTCCGGAGCGCCAGGGTGCTGACGGTGACGTTCACCGTTACGCTCTTCCCTCCGGCGCTGACGGTGAGCTTGGCGCTGCCCGGGGCCACGGCGGTGAGCTTGCCGTCCGCCCACTTGGCGGCGTCGCCGCTGACGCTCCAGGTGAAGGCGTCGTCATCGGACTGGAGGCTCAGGTGGTTCCAGACGGCCCGGGCCGTCAGGGCCAGGCTCTTGCCGGGGGCCAGGGTCAGGGAGGTGACGGCCTTGCCGCCGCTGAGCACCTGGATGCTGTCCGGGGTCTTCACGGCGTGGATCACCGTGGAGCCGCTGCGGCCCTGGCCGGAGGCGGTAACGGTGATGTCCCCGCCGCTCGCCGGGGTGGTGAGCACGCCGTCCGCCAGCTTCCCGGCGGAGGCGGAGAGGGTGCAGCCCGCGTCCATGGGCACATAGCGGCTGTCCACGCCCCGGGCGCTGACGGCCACACGGCTCCCGGCCAGCACGTAGTCGCTCTCCGCCGTCACGTAGAAGTGATCCAGGATGCCGCTGCCCTGGCTGGAGGCCACCAGGAAGATCTGGTTGCTGACGGCCCGCTCATAGCCCTCGGAGGGGGTGTTGGTCAGAGCGGATGCCGTGGCGTCCGGCGCGGTGACGGTGAGGGCGGTGGAGCCGCCGCCGTCCAGGCAGAGGGCGCTGACGCAGCCCAGCTCAATGAGCCGCGCCGCCACCTGGCTGAGGCTTGCGCCGATGGAGTGCCCGGCCTTCCGGCCGTCGATGGTGTAGAAGATCAGGCTGCCGTCGGCCTTCTGGCCCACGGCGGTGCGGGGGGCGGAGCCGCTGGGCAGGCCGGAGACCGCCTTGCCGTCCTCCACCAGGGAGTAGAGGGCGCCGATGCCGTACTGCACGTCCTCCCAGCCCTGCTGGGCGGCGGTGACGCTGACGGTGATGAGGTTGCCCGCGCTCTCGCCCCGGAGGGCGTCGGCATAGTAGGCGCTGCTCTCCCCGTGGACGGAGAGCACCACCTTGCCCTGGGGCACAGGGGTGGCGGAGACACCGTCCAGCACCTGCTCCACCCGCAGCGCGATGCTGCCGCCCACGCTGAGGCTGCCGCTCTCCACGGAGCAGATCACATCCACCCCGGGATCGGTGGTACCGGTGGTGTGGCGGGCGTTGAAGTCATAGGTGTAGAGATAGATGCCCCCGGTGGAGACCCGGGCCCGGTTGACGCCGGTGACGGTGCGGATGACATCCGCCCCGTCGATCTGGTAGCCCAGCTCCGCCGTCACCTTAATACCGGGCTTGCCCAGGATGGCGGAGCCGTCCGCCCGGAAGCCGATGCCGTAGTACCCGCCGTCGGAGGAGCGGAGCTGCCCCTCGGTGATGACAAGGCCCACCGGCAGGCCGTTGGTGGTGTTGAAGAAGTCGCCGTTGAGCCCGGCCACCACCCGGTAGCCCTGCTGCTCCAGGGCCCGGGCCGCGGCGGAGACGCTGCGGCACTCCGTCAGGCTCCCGCCGAAGGTGACGATGGGCGTCACGGCGCCAGTGGGGGAGTAGGTGATGAGATTCTCCGTCCGAAGGTCGGAGTAGGTACTGCTCCAGAAGACGTTCCGGGAGAGGGCGGTGCCCTGGTGGAGCGTGGTGTCCCGGGCGGAGAGATCCTCGCCCAGGGCCTCGGACGCGGCGGCGGGCAGCATCAGGGACGCCGTCACCGCCAGCGACAGCAGCGCGGCGCCCAGGCGCCGCAGGAAATGCGGGGTTCGTTTCATGGCTCAGCCTCCAGATCTTTTCCGGGTATCCCGTCGAAACGGTATACATAACATGGTTCCTGCCGTTCCCTAGGATACCACAGCCCGTCCCAGAAGTAAATGACAAAACGGATACAATTTCCGACTCCCCAGGAAACCCCCGCCAACCATTCCCCATTCCCTATCCCCCGTCTCCCGTCCTCCGTTCCTCATTATTCCTTCTCAATTATCAATTCTCAATTCTTAACCGCCCCGTTCCCGGGCATACTACCTTTGAACGCCTCCGCGTTCCGAAAGGAGAAGCCCCATGGAATTCTACGTCACCGACGCCTGCATCGGCTGCGGCCTCTGCACCACCCTGGATCCGGACACCTTCGCCATGACGGAGGAGGGTATGGCCAGGGCCATGGGCCAGCCCGCCGAGGCCGCCCTGGCCCTGGCCGCCGAGACCCAGTGCCCCGCCAACGCCATCCATCACCGCGACTAAAAAAGGAAGGGCCCCGCCCTTCCTTCCCCCATCCCCGGCCCCGCCGCCCC
>CAKTSC010000116.1 GCA_934597465.1 uncultured Dysosmobacter sp. | reverse complement strand
GCCCGCATGGCCATCTCCAGCCCCCTGCTGGAGACCTCCATCGAGGGCGCCCGGGGCGTGCTCATCAACATCACCGGCTCCATGGACATCGGCCTGGAGGAGGTGGAGCAGGCCGCAAGCCTCGTTCAGCAGGCTGTTCACCCCGACGCCCTCACCATTTTCGGCGCCACCTTCGATGAGAGCATGGAGGATGAGATCCGGGTCACCGTCATCGCCACCGGCTTTGAGAAGGTGGAGGAGCCCCCTGTCACGCCCGGCCTGAAGACCCCCGTCACCACCACCGCTCCCGCCGGGAATGCCGCCCCTGCCGCCGCCCCGGCGGAAGAGAAGGCTCCCCACGCCGAGCCGCCCCAGCCCCTTGAGATGGAGGAGCCCAAGCCCGAGGAGAACGATCCCTTTGAGGATATCTTCAAAATTTTCCAGAACCGTGACTGAGCTTCCACGGAAAATGCTGCCCACGAACCCCGCAGGCTGAGCCTGCGGGGTTCGTTTTGCCGCTGCCCGCTTTTCCCTTGGCAGTGCTGGGGATATCTGTGCCGCCGCTTTCCGCCGGAAACGCAGAGAGTAAACGTGCCGGGGAAACGCCCGGCAGCGGAAAGGAGTGGTCTCATTGTATGAACGCGATTTTCGAGAGAGAGGAAGAAAGACGACGAAGCGGGCGCGGCGGGCCGGCGCGGCGCTATGCCTGGCCCTGATGCTGACGGGCCTCAGCGTCCCGGCCCGGGCGGCGGAGGAGCCCCGGATGCTTGTCCCTGTGGGCCACACCGTGGGCATCAAAATGTTTGCCCGGGGCGTGCTAGTGGTGGATCTTGCGGAGGGGGAGAGCCCGGCCCGGGACTGCGGCCTCACGAAAGGCGACGTGATCCTCCAGTGCAACGGCACCGCCGTCACCTCCACGGAGCAGTTCCAGCAGCTCCTCCAGGGGGAGGAGGAAGTGGAGCTCTCCGTCCGCCGGGGCGGCAGCGCCAAGACCCTGACGGCGGAGCCGGAGCGGAACGAGGACGGCGCCTGGGTCATCGGCGCCTGGATTCGGGACAGCATGGCGGGCATCGGCACCGTCACCTACTATGATCCCGTCACCGGCGCCTTCGGGGCCCTGGGCCACGGCGTCACGGACACGGACACCGCCCAGCTGCTGCCCTTTGCCAGCGGCAGCGTCCTGCCCTCCACGGTGAAGGCCGTGAAGCGGGGCCAGGCCGGAGCCGCCGGAGAGCTGAAGGGAAATTTTGATCTGGCCCGCGATCTCGGCACCCTCAGCGCCAACACCGCCAGCGGCATCTTCGGGACGCTTTCCCCCTGCGCCCTGACGGAGGGCCAGGCCATCCCCGCGGCAGAGAGCGGAGAGGTGGAGAACGGCCCCGCCGTCATCCGCAGTAACGTGACCAGGGACTGCGTGAAGGACTACCGGGTGGAGCTCCGCCGCCTAGGGGACGGGGAGGAGCGGAACCTCCTCATCACCGTCACGGATCCGGAGCTTCTCGCGGCTACCGGCGGCATCGTCCAGGGGATGAGCGGCAGCCCCATCCTGCAAAACGGAAAGCTGGTGGGGGCCGTGACCCATGTTTTATTGAATGATCCCACCAAAGGATATGGCATTTTCATCGAAAATATGCTGAAAGCCGCCGCGTAAGCGGCCCGGCGGGGCGGCCTGCGCCGCCCCGCCGCCCGTTTCGGAGCATCTTGCCCGGAGTGCCTGAGCAAACTGCCTAAAAACCCCGCCGCGCAATTGATTTTTTATGGCCGGCAGCCGGATTGACTTTCCATCGTTCCCGCCGTATACTACCGTACATCCACATTTCATACCAAGATAGTAGGGAGGAGGGGAGGCCATGGAGAAGGGGAGCTTCCGCCGCGCCTTGGCGGCGGCCTTTCCCGTCACCGTGCCGGTGATGACGGGGTACCTCTGCCTGGGCTTTGCCTACGGCGTCCTGATGGCGGACGCGGGCTACGGCCTGGGCTGGGCGCTGCTGCTCAGCGCCATCTGCTACGCCGGGAGCATGGAGTTTCTGACGGTGGAGCTGCTGACGGTGGCCTTCGACCCTGTCTCCGCCCTGCTGATGTCCGTGATGGTCAACGCCCGCCACGCCTTCTACGGCCTCTCCATGCTGGAGAAGTACCGGGGCACCGGCTGGGCCCGGCCCTTCCTGATCTTCTCCCTGACGGACGAGACCTTCTCCCTGGTCTCCGCCCTGGAGCCGCCGGAGGGCGTCAGCCGCCGGGATTTCTGCTTCTGGATCTCCCTGCTGGACTATGGCTACTGGTTCCTGGGCTCCGGCCTGGGGGCCGTGGTGGGGGGCGTTCTGCCCTTTGACAGCACCGGCATGGACTTCGCCCTGACGGCCCTCTTCCTGGTGCTGTTCCTGGAGCAGTGGAGCGGCCGGGAGAACCGCCCCGCCGCCCTGGCGGGCCTTGGCTGCACGGTGCTGAGCCTGGCGGTCTTCGGGCCGGACAGGCTGGTGATCCCCGCCATGGCGCTGCTGCTGATCGTTTTGCTGGGAGGGAGGAAGAAAGGATGCGCCTGACGCCCCTGGAGACCCTTATCACCATCCTGGCCGTGACTCTGGGCACCCAGCTCACCCGCTGGCTGCCCTTCCTCCTCTTTCCGGAGAAGCGGGAGCCGCCCCGGGTGGTGCTCTACCTGGGCCGTGTTCTGCCCCCGGCTATGATGGGGCTTCTCGTGGTCTACTGCTTCCGGAACGTCACCTGGCTCTCCGGCAGCCACGGCCTGCCGGAACTCCTGGCCGCCGCCGTGGTGGCGGCCCTGCACCTCTGGAAGCGCAGCGTCCTCCTTTCCATCGCGGGCGGGACGGTGGTCTATATGCTGCTGGTGCAGACGGTCTTCGCATGAGGAAGGAAGCGGGGAGCTCCCGCTTCCGTTTTCCCATCTGCCGCGGATCTCCCTACGCCCCGAAGAGCAGCCGCACCGAGGCTGCCGCCGCCAGGAAGCCCACCGCGTCCGCCGCCAGGGCGGCGGGGATGGTGTGGCGGGTCTTCCGGATCCCTGCCGCGCCGAAATACACCGTGATGGTGTAGAAGGTGGTCTCGGTGCTGCCCAGCATCACCGCCGCCACCCGGCCCACATAGCTGTCCGGCCCGTGGGCGGCGATCAGCTCTCCGGCCACCCCCAGCGCCCCGCTGCCAGAGAGGGGCCGCACCAGCATCAGGGGCACCAGCTCCGCCGGGATGCCCACCCGCGCCAAGACCGGGGCGCAGAGGGCCGCCAGGGCGTCCGCGGCCCCGGAGGCCCGGAGCATAGAAACCGCCGTCAAAAGCGCCACCAGGGGCGGGAAGATCCGCAGCAGCACCCGCAGGCCCTCCGCCGCCCCGGCGGAGAGGGTGGCGTAGACATCCACCCGCCGGGCAAGGCCCCAGAGCCCCAGAAAGCAGAGGAGCCCCGGAATCAGGAGCCCGCTCATGGCCGCTCCCCCCGGAAGCAGGGCAGCCGCCGCAGGAACCCCGCCGCGCAGAGCCCGGCGGCCACGGACAGGGCGGAGGTGCCCCACACCGCCGGCAGGATGTCAAAGGGCGTCCCGCAGCCCGCCGCTGCCCGCAGGGAGGCCACCGTGGCGGGGATCAGCTGGAGTGAGGCGCTGTTCAGCACCACCAGGAGGCAGAGCTCGTCACTGGCCACACCACCGCAGCTCTCCGCCATCCGCCGGGCGGCCTTCAGCCCCAGGGGCGTGGCGGCGTTTCCCAGGCCCAGAAGGTTCGCGGAAACGTTGGCGGAGACCGCCGCCAGGGTCTCGGCGTCCCGGCTGGCCCGGGGCAGCAGACGCCCCAGAATGGGGTGGAAGAGCCCCGCCAGTTTCCCGGCGAGACCTGCCCGCTCCATCAGCTCCATGCCTCCCGTCCAGAGACAGATGACCCCCGCCATGGAGAGGCACAGCTCCACGGCGGAGCCCGCTCCGGACAGGGCGGCGGCACTGACCGCGTCCAGGGTGTGGTTCCGGATACCGAAGAGCAGGGAGAGGGTCACCATCGTGACCCAGAGGATCGTCATCGCCATAGCTGTTCGCCTCCATAACCGCCGCTGATCCCATTTCGGGAAACTGTGAATATTCTTTAAATGTTTGAAAAAAAGCTTGAAAAATGTGGATGGAGTGTAGTATGATACGGAAAATGCTGGTCGGACGGGGAAACATTCCGACCAGGGGGAAAGGAGCAATGGATTATGAAATCCACTGGTATTGTTAGAAAGGTCGACGAGCTGGGCCGCATTGTGCTGCCCATCGAAATGCGCCGCACGCTGGATATCGCCGAGAAGGATGCACTGGAAATCTATGTGGAAGGTTCCTCCGTCATTCTCAAAAAGTATAAGCCCAGCTGCATCTTCTGCGACGGCGTGAAGGACGTCACTGTCTTCAAGGGCAAGAACGTCTGCCCCAAGTGCCTGAAGGAGCTGAAGAGCCTGTAAGGCCGCGTCCGCTGTGCAGATCCCGCGCGGCGGAAGCCCCTCGCAAACAGAAAAAAGAGACGCCTGCGGGCGTCTCTTTTTCTTTGCGGTGAAGGCCGGAAGGCCCGGCGGAGAATTGTCCGGTGGTCTGTCCACCGGCGGCTTTCCGGCAGCGGATGGGGCGGGGAGTGCCGCTTTCTCAGCCGTCCTCCGCCAGGCGTAGGGCGGCGGCGTAGAGCTCGTTCCGGGGCAGGCCCGTGTGCTGGGCTACCTCCTTCACGGCGTCCTTCAGCTTTTCGCCCTCCTCCCGGCGGCGGAGCACCATGGCGGCGGCCTCCTCCAGGGAGATCTCGGCCTTCTCCTGCTTGGGCGCGCCCTCCAGCACCAGGACGAACTCGCCCTTGGGCTCTATGCTCTCATAGTAGGCGGCGGCTTCCCCCAGGGTCATGCGCAGGGTCTCCTCGTGGAGCTTGGTGAGCTCCCGGCAGAGGGAGATCCGCCGCTCCGGCCCGAAGGCCTCCCGGAGATCCGAAAGGGTGGCCCGGAGCTTATGGGGCGCCTCGTGGAAGAGCATCGTCCGCTCCTCGGTCTGCAGGGCGGCCAGCCGCTCCCGGCGCTCCTTTTTGTTCATGGGCAGGAAGCCCTCAAAGCAGAACCGCCCCGTGGGCAGTCCCGAGACCGCCAGGGCATTGACGGCGGCGCAGCAGCCGGGGATGGCGATGACGGGGACGCCCTCCGCCGCGCAGAGCCGCACCAGCCCCTCCCCGGGATCGGAGACGGCGGGCGTCCCGGCGTCCGTCACCAGGGCACAGCTCTCTCCGGAGAGGAGGCGCTGCAGAATGGCCTGCCCGGCGGCGGCCTGGTTGTGCTCATGGTAGCTGACGAGAGGCTTCCGGATGCCAAAGTGGTTCAGGAGCTTCAGGGAGACCCGGGTGTCCTCCGCGGCCACAAAGTCCGCCTGCAGTAGGGTCTCCTGGGCCCGGGGGGAGAAGTCCCCCAGGTTGCCGATGGGGGTGGCGACGAGATACAGCGTTCCGCTCATAGGATGGTATCCTCCGTTGATCGAAAATAGATGGCGT
>CAKTSC010000115.1 GCA_934597465.1 uncultured Dysosmobacter sp. | reverse complement strand
GTGGGGGATCTGGGAGAGCCCCTCGATGAGCCGGTCCCGGAGATGGGAGACGTGCGCGGCGTTGGCCTCCATGTGCTCACAGGCCTCCTCCAGGGCGGCGGCCATGCCCATGATGCCGGGGATGTTCTCCGTCCCGGCCCGCTTGCCCCGCTCCTGGGCGCCGCCCTCGATGAGGCTGGTCAGGGGCACGCCCCGCCGGGCGTAGAGGACGCCCACGCCCTTGGGCCCGTGGAACTTGTGGGCGGAGAGGGACAGCATATCGATGCTCTGGGCCTTCACGTCGATGGGCAGGTGGCCCGCCGCCTGCACGGCGTCCGTGTGGAAGAGGACGCCCTTCTCCCGGCACACCGCGCCGATCTCCGCGATGGGCAGGATGGAGCCGATCTCGTTGTTGGCGTACATGGTGGTGACGAGGCAGGTGTCCTCCCGGATGGCGTCCGCCACCTGCCGGGCGGTGATGTTGCCCAGGGGCCCCACATCCAGCAGCTCCACCTCGAAGCCCTCCTTCTCCAGCTTCTTCAGGGTGTGGAGAACGGCGTGATGCTCAAAGGCGGTGGAGAGGATGTGCTTCTTCCCCTTCCGGACGCCAAGCCACGCGGCGGAGAGGATGGCCTGGTTGTCCGCCTCGCTGCCGCCGGAGGTGAAGGTGATCTCGTTGGGGGAGGCGTTCAGACAGCGGGCGATGGTCTCCCGGGCGCTCTGCAGCGCCTCGGCGGCCTCCTGGCCCACGCTGTGCAGGCTGGAGGGGTTCCCGTAAATGCGCTCCATATAGGGGAGCATGGCGTCAATGGCCGTCCGGCTCATTTTCGTGGTGGCTGCGTTGTCGGCATAGACCTGCATGGTTCGCTCCTTTCCCACCGCCCCTGCCGGGGCGGGGATGGTCATCGGTAAGAGATGCTCCGGGCGCGGCCCGGCGGGGCTCTGTAACCCCAGTCATTCAGTATGTTTTTAAGATACACCGGAAAAACCACTTTGTCAATAGGTTTATAAGAGAAATTTTCCGCCCCGGAAAGTCCTCCAGGGCGGAACTGTACTTCTCTCAGAGACTCAAACCTGCTCCACGGGCACATCCAGCAGGTCTTCCAGGGTAACGCTGTCCAGATAGCCGTTGATGAGGCCCTCCAGCTTCGTCCACATGGGCAGGGTGTGGCATTGGCCCGCCCGGGGGCAGGCGTTCTCGTCCCCGTCCAGGCAGGAGACGGGGGCCAGGGAGCCCTCCGTCAGCCGGAGGATCTCGCCCACGGAGTAGTCCTTCAGTGCCCGGCGCAGCCGGTAGCCGCCGCCCTTGCCCCGGACGCCCTCCACCAGCCCGCCCTTCACCAGAAGGGAGACGATGCTCTCCAGATATTTCTCCGAGATCTCCTGCTTCTCCGCGATCAGCGGCAGGGGCATATAGCGGCTCTGATCGTATTGGGCCAGCTCCAGCATCACGCGCAGCGCGTAGCGGCCCTTGGTGGATACCAGCATCCCGCACCTCCCACCCCGGGCGTCCGCCCGGGAAACATTCTAATTCCTATTGTACCAGTATGCTATCCCCCCGTCAACCCCTCCCCCACGCCGCCCCCCGCCAGCTCACCCGCGAAGGCGGCACGCTCCCCCTGGACTGCCCCTCGGGTCGCTCCCGTCCCCCACAGGGCAATCCCCCATTCCCCCTCCTCCGAATCCCTACAAAAATAAGGGTTTTTCAGGTCTTTACAAAGGCCCGGAACTATGATATGGTATGAAGAACTTCCATTCGTCGTCTGGCGAACCGTGTTGAGAACAGTCTGAAAGAAGGTCGTTTCCGTGCAGCGAAAAGCCCGTATCCTTGCCGTCTCCGGCATCCTGGCCGCCCTCACCTGCGCCGCCACCATGGTGGTGCGCGTCCCCTCCCCCAGCGGCGGCTACATGAACCTGGGGGACACCCTGGTGCTGCTCTCCGCCTGGCTCCTGGGGCCCTGGTACGGTGCCGCCGCCGCAGGCATCGGCTCCGCCCTGGCGGATCTCATCGGCTACCCCCTCTACGCCCCGGCGACCCTCCTCATCAAGGGCGGCATGGCCATCATTGCGGGCCTGCTGCTGCGCCGGGGGAAGGGCCGCCTGCTGCCCACCCTGCCCGCCGAGGCCCTGATGATCGTGGGCTACTGGGTCTTTGACGGCATGCTGACGGGCTCCCTGGTGGGTGCCGCCGCCGGGATCCCCTCCAACCTCGTCCAGGCAGCCTTCGGCATCGCCGCCTTCTGGCTCCTCTCCGCCGCCCTGGGCCGGAGCAGCGCCATGCAGAAGGAATTCCCCGCCATCCAGAAGTAAAAAAGGAAGACCCCCGGCGTGACAATCACGCCGGGGGTCTCTCTGTTCAAAACCGGGGATAAGGGTACAAAGCGCCATCCCCACCCACTGTCATTCCGAGGCCAGTCCGCAGACCGGCCATGGGGATCCGCCCTTCCCTTCAGCGGGAAAAACTCCGCTTCCCCAAGGGATCTCCAACAGAAGCGTAGGGGGCGGGCTCCGTCCCGCCCCCGCCGCAGAGGTTTCCGCAAGAAACAGCCCCGTTGGTTCCTGAAAGCCCTCAACATCGCGTAGGGGCGGCCCTATGTGGCCGCCCGGAGATAGATTGCGCAAAGAGGCAGGTTCAGGTGGTTGCACAGCGCCAGCCTTATGCGGACGGCGGAAGTTCCATGCAAGTCCGGGGCACGGGCGGGGCAGAGCCCCGCCCCTACACCTCACAGAAAGCGCGGCCCGGGTTACGGTTTTCCGTAACCCGGGCGCGCTCTCATCGCAAAATCCAGCCAAAGCCGGTCGTGGGTATCCCCTCACAGCCCCGAAAGATCGAACTCCGGAGTATACTCCTCCCGGGCGGATGTCCGCTCCTGGGTGTAGCCGTCCACAATGCCGCAGTTGGCCATATACTCCGCCGCGGCGCGGTACTCCGCCCGCGTCACCCGGCGGGCAAGCTTCCCCGCGGCCCCCGGCTGGGGGGTATACTGGCTCATGAGGGAGAAGAGCACGTCCCCGGGCCGGAAGGTCTCCGCCACCCAGTCGATGCAGCGGCGGGTGTTCTCCGCCTCCCCGGGCAGCAGCAGGTGCCGGATGACCACGCCGGAGCGGAGAATCCCCCCCTCCATCCGGTAAGGCCCCGTCTGGCGGAACATCTCGAGAATCGCCGCCTTCGCCCAGCCGAAGTAGTCCGCCGCGCCGGAGTAGGCCTGGGCGGGCCCCGGCAGGGCGTACTTCAGGTCGGGCAGGTAGACCTGCACCTTCCCCTCCAGCCGCCGCAGGGTCTCTGGCTTTTCATAGCCGCCGCTGTTCCAGACCACCGGCACCGGCAGCGGTTCCGAGAGGGATTCCAGAATGGCCTCCGTGAAGTGGGTAGGGGTCACAAGGTCGATGCAGGCTGCCCCCTGCCGGATGAGCTCCCAATAGATCTCCCGCAGCCGTTCCGGCGTCACGGGCTTCCCCGCCCCGCCCTGGGAGATCGTGCCGTTCTGGCAGAAGCAGCAGCGGAGGTTGCAGCCGGAGAAGAAGACCGTCCCGGCCCCGTGCTCCCCCACAAGGCACGGCTCCTCCCAGAGGTGCAGCATGGCCTTGGCGGCCCTGGGAAGGCTGGGCATGGCGCAGTAGCCCCCGGCCCTCTCTTCCGTCCGCTCCGCGCCGCAGTTCCGGGGACAGAGGGTGCAGATCATAGAAGTCCCTCCCGCAGAAGCCGCGCCCGCAGGGCGGCGAAATCGCCGTCCCCCAGCTGGGCCCCGGTAACGGCCGTCACGGCGGCGGCATAGTGGTTGGCGACGGTGAGGGCGCTGCGCCAGTCGTCCCCCAACGCCCGCCGGGCCATAAGGGCTCCCACGTGGGCGTCCCCGGCGCCGATGGTATCCGCCACCGCCGTCTCCGCCGGGGGGATGCGTCCCCGCTCCGTCCCGGTCTCGTAGAGGCAGCCCCGGCCCCCCAGGGTCACGATCACCGGCGCGCCGGTGACGGCGTGGAGGGCCGCCGCGGCCTCCTCCGGGGTGTCCGCCGCCCTCCCGCAGCGGCGGGCGGTCTCCAGGGATTCCCGCTCGTTGAGATGCAGGGCGGGCCGCAGCCCCAGGCAGCGGCGGAAGCGCTCCTCCCGCAGGGCGGAGAGCCTGGGCCCCGGGGCGAACCACACCGGCAGCTCCGGATGCCCCTCCAAAAAATCCAGCAGGTTCTCCCCGCCTTCCTCCTCCACCTCCAGGGCGCAGAGGTACGCCGCGCCGTAGTCCGCCGCGTTCAGGGCCTCAAACCAGGCCCCCTCAAAGCGGTACTCCGCCCCGTGGTAAGAGACGAAGGTGCGCTCGCCCCCCTCCTCCACGAAGCAGTAGCAGCAGCCGTTCTCCGCCTCCGGCGCGGGGATGGGGCTGGCCACGCCCAGCTTCCCCAGCTCCCGGCGGACGTAGTCCCCGTAGACCCCGCCGCCCACGGGGGAGAAGAGGGTATACTCCGCCCCGAAGCGCCGCAGCGCCTCCGAGGCGTTGAAGGCGCAGCCTCCCAGCCGCAGCTCCTGGTGATAGATGTTGCAGGACTCCTGGCTCCGGGGGAGCCGGGGCAGGCGGAGGATCACATCCACCACCGTGGAGCCCAGGATCAGGGTCTTCATGGCTTCCGCTCCCTTTCTACGTGTCCGTCAAACTGCGCCCCGCTGCGCCGGGGCAGGAAGGAGATGGGCTCCGGCGTGGGCTTTCCGTGCCGCCAGCACCAGAGCCAGCGCAGGCACCAGCAGAGCTTGCGCAGCAGCAAAAGCAGCAGGAGCAGAAGCCCCAGGCTCAGGAGCCGCATGCCGTCCCCTCCCCGTCATCGCCGCTTTTTCCGTCCTTCTTATCGTTCTTTTTAGTCTCTCCGTCGTCCTTGACCTCCCGGTAGGAGACCGTCACCACCGGGCCCTTGAAGTGGGGCGCGGGATCCTGCCGCTGGGCGGCCCCGCCGGTGTCCCGCTTCTCCCCGCCGGAGGCCCCCCGGCGGATGAGCCAGATGGCGAAGACGATAATGGCGATGGGCAGGGCCAGCCGCAGCAGCAAAAGCAGCAGTCCCCCCAGGAGCTTAAAAAGTCCCGCGATCAGGTGCATTTACCGTTCCTCCCATCGTTCCAGCAGGGCCTCCGTGCAGCGGCCGAAGGCCGAGGGCAGCGCCGCCCGGGCGAAGCCCTCCCGATCCATCCAGGTAAGACCGCCGCCGGCCCCCTCCACCTCCAGCACGTAGCAGAGCATGTCCCACTCCACATGGGTGAAGATGTGCCGGGCGGTGAGCCGCCGCCGCCAGGTCTTTACCGTGAGATCCCAGAGCCGCAGGCAGTCCCCCACCTGCTCCTCCGTCAGATGCCCCTCCACGTTGGGGAACTCCCAGAGCCGGGCCAGCAGCCCCCGCTCCGGCCGCCTCCGCAGGGCCGCTTCCTCCCCCCGGAGGAGGACGAACACCGTCCGCTCCTCCATCCGCCGGGGCTTTTTCGGGGGTTTCACGGGCCGCAGCTCCGCCGTGCCCCGGAGATGCCC
>CAKTSC010000114.1 GCA_934597465.1 uncultured Dysosmobacter sp. | reverse complement strand
CGCCGGAGGGGCGCGGCTTAAGAAATCGCATTGAGAGCAAGGGAACGCATTCAGGGCAAGAGAGCGCATGAAAAGAACAAAGGAATGGCACGGCCAAAAGGCCGTGCCATTCCTTCATTTTCTTACAAACCCGGCCGCTTACTGGAAGCTCTTGGCGGAGAGGAGGCCGTAGGCGGGCTCGGCCTCGGAGGCGGAGCGGTTGATGGCCCGGGCCATGCACTC
This sequence comes from uncultured Dysosmobacter sp., assembly GCA_934597465.1. Taxonomy (GTDB): domain Bacteria; phylum Bacillota; class Clostridia; order Oscillospirales; family Oscillospiraceae; genus Oscillibacter. The sequence continues at coordinate 5,299 of CAKTSC010000114.1, read as the reverse complement.
GCAGGCGAGGGCGGCCACGGCGTCAAAGCCCACCTCCACCTCGCCGCTGGCCATGACGAAGATGGAGTCGCCGTCGGCGGAGGTGTGGACGGGACGGATGCCCCGGGCGTAGCCGTCGTTGGCGATGGCGGCCAGCTTGTTGCACTGGCACTTGTCCAGCCTGGCGTTGGTGAGGATGCAGCTGATGGTGGTGTTGGTGTGGCTGGCGATCTCGGGATCGGGATGGCTGCCCCAGAGCTCCCGGGTCTGCTCCACGGTCTGGTACATGGCGTCGCAGGTGTCGGCAAAGCCGGTCTTGTCGGCGTTGAGAAGGCCCGCCATGATGTGGCCGTCGTCGTAGTTGATGATGTCGCCCAGGGCGTTGACGGAGACCAGGGCGGCCACCTGCAGGGCGCCCAGCTGCACGGCGTAGATGCCGAGACCGCTCTTCATGTAGGCGGCGGCGCCCAGCCACTTGCCCACGGTGGCGCCGGTACCGGCGCCGAAGTTGCCCATCTCAGGCTCCCTGCCGCTGTAGGCGTTGACGCAGGCCTGGTAGCCCATGGCCTTGTCGGGGCGCACCTTGTTGGTCACCAGCTCCAGGTCGAAGAGGGAAGCGCCGCAGACGATGGGCACCAGGCCGAAGCCGGTGTCAAAGCCGATGCCCTTCTCCTCCAGGAACTGCATCACGCCGTCCCCGGCCTCCAGGCCGTAGGCGCTGCCGCCGGAGAGGGACACGGCGTGGATCTTCTGAACGGTGTTGACGGGGTTCAGGAGCTGGGTCTCCCGGGAAGCCGGGGAGCCGCCCACCACGCTGACGCCGGCGGAGGCGCCCTCGGGGCAGAGGATGACGGTGCAGCCGGTGGCGGCCTCAATGTTCTGGGCGTTGCCCACCTTGAAGGCCTTCATATCAGTGATCTTGATCTCATGCTTGCTAAGATCCATCGTTTCATTTCCTCCCATTCATGATCAAAAGCCGTAGGCTTGGAATAACGCTTTCCGAAAGCGGGTCTTTTCAAGGGAAGCCGCGGCCAACGGCCGCGGCTTCCGCATGGGTTTGCAGGGACTTCGGAGGGGGCCGGGGGGATCACATGCCCTTGATGATGCTGATGGCGGTGCCCAGGGCGATGATGACGCCCAGGAAGCCCTCACCGGCCAGCAGGCCGGCGGCGATGATGCCGCCGCGGGCGTTGGAGAACTTGGGAGCGGCCTTATCCAGGATGAAGCGGATGACGCCGCCGAGGACTGCCGTCAGGGTCAGGTAGCCGGGCAGGTAGATGCCCAGGCCCAGCATGGTGAAGACGGGGGTGATGAAGTACACGATGACGGAAGCCACGAGACCACCGATGAACACGGGCACGTTGGCGATGCCGCCCACCACGGAGGCAACGGCAGCCGCCTGGGCCGCGGGGAACATCTCGGTGCCGAAGACGCCGCCGCCGTAGGCCTTGACCAGGACAACGAGGACGGCCACGGCCACCACGGAGCCCACGATGCCGCCGATGACCTCGCCGATCCACTGAGCCTTGGGATCGGAGCCCAGCTCATGGCCGGACTTGAAGTCGTTCATGACGTCGCCGGTGAGGCCGGAGGCCACGGCCACGATGCAGGCCACGTACACGGCCTGGGTGACTTCCAGGTTGCAGGCCACCTTGGCGATGGCCATGACGAAGATGCCGAAGACCTCCATGGGGTTGATGCCGGACTGGCCGACGCACTGGGAGGACATGGCGGTGGTCAGCCACACGCCCAGCAGGGTGATGATGACGGCCACGATGGGCAGGTCGAGGACGAAGATGTAGAGGATGGCGAAGATCAGCATGGCGATGGGGGCCCACTGCATGGGGACGATGGCGTCCTTGCCGGCTTCCTTGGAGAACATGCCGCCGAAGATGTTCTTGGCGTTGGGGATGATCTCCTTGGCGGTGATGGCGAAGCCGACGCCCACCATCCAGCCCAGGCCCAGGGAGCTCTTGATGCCGGAGGCGAAGGCGGCGTCCCAGCCGAAGGCGGTCTGGCCCAGGTAGAGGGCGCCGATATCACCGATGACCCAGCCCAGGAACCAGACGCCGATGGTGATGGGCCCGATGAGGTAGCCCACGGCGATGAGCATGGGGCTGAACCAGAGGCCGGTCATGGAGCCGTAGTCGGCAAGGCCGGGGACGAGCTTCATAGCGGGAACCACGGCCAGCTTGTCGCGCAGGACAGTCCAGATGCCGGACACGGCGAAGGAGCCGCCGAGATAGCCCATGGACTTGCCGCCCTCGTCGCCCACCACCAGGACTTCCGCCGCGGCCTGGCCCATGGCGTAGGGCATGGCGGCCTTCTCGACGAAGTGCTTGCGGAGGAGGGACGTGAAGATCAGGCCCAGGATGGTGCCGGTGATGGTGCAGACACCGATCTCAAGCACGCCGATCTGGGCGTTGTTGTCCAGGATGAAGAGGCCGGGGATGGTGAAGGCCAGGCCGCCGGCCACCATGGAGCCCGCGGACATGGCGGTGTGGGTGACGTTGATCTCGTTGACGTTGGTGTTGCCCATGAGCTTCAGCAGGCACATGGACAGCAGGGTGACGAACATGATGGGCCAGGGCAGGGAAGAGGCCTTCAGTGCCACGAACATGGAAGAAGCAGTCAGGATGATGGAACCGATGGTGCCGATCACCATTGCGCGGACGGTAAACTGCTCCTTGAAGGACGACGCCTTCTTGACATTGCTCAGGTCTAATGCCATTTTTGATTTACCTCCCAATTTGATTTTGTGGAAAATGCGAGATACCAAACCCTCCTATTTATAACTTATACCTATTAAAAACAAAAGTCAATCCGCCGCCAGAAGAATTGTCAGAACCCCTGAAAAGAAGTAAGACATCTTGTTAAGATTGCATAAAGGTGGATGAATTGACAGAAACAGGCGAATCTTTATTTACATGTTCGCGGAAAACAACGGAAATTTGTAATATTCATGTAAAGCATCCACGCTACTGCGGCAGAGAGATCCTGTGAAAACGCCGGAACTCCCGCCGGAACCGGGAAAATCTCCCCTCTTCCGCCCGGAAAAAGCCGGAACGGGCATGTATTCCGCGCCTTCCGGCCCGCCAAGCCCACGCTTGACGGGGAAGCGGAAAGGAACTATAATAATTGGAAGGAATTTCGACAGGGAAAACGGTTACCTCCGGAAACGGAAGGGGAGAAACCGACTTTTCCCGCCATTTCGACGAAGGGAGGACGCTGCCATGAACAGGGAGGATCTGCTCCGGGCCTTCCGGCAGGGGGAACTCAGCGACGGCTGGCGCTTCTTCGGCGCCCACCGGGAGGGGGAGGCCTGGCGCTTCCGCCTCTGGGCCCCCAACGCCCGGGAAGTCTCCGTGGTGGGGGAGTTCAACGGCTGGGATCCCGCCGCCGATCCCATGGAGGCCCGGGACGGCATCTGGGAGGCCCTGTTGCCCACCCCCAGGCCGGGCCAGCTCTATAAGTTCGCCGTCCTGGGCTGCGACGGCCAGCTCCGCTACAAAACGGATCCCTACGCCCGGGAGGCGGAGCTCCGCCCCGGCACCGCCGGACGCCTGACGGAGGAGGCCCCCTTCCCCTGGGGGGACGGCCGTTTCCGCCGGGAGCGGCGGGCGGTCTACGGCGCCCCCCTCAATATCTATGAGCTGCACCTGGGCTCCTGGCGGCGGCATGAGGACGGCAGCTTCCTCACCTACCGGGAGCTGGGGGAGCAGCTGGCGGACTACGTCTGCGACCTGGGCTATACCGCCGTGGAGCTCCTGCCGGTGACGGAGCACCCCCTGGATGAGTCCTGGGGCTACCAGTGCACCGGCTACTTTGCCCCCACCTCCCGCTTCGGCACGGCGGAGGATTTCCGCTGGTTCGTGGATCACCTGCACCGCCGGGGCATCGCCGTGCTGCTGGACTGGGTGCCCTCCCACTTCTGCAAGGACGCCCACGGCCTCATCGATTTCGACGGCAGCCCCTGCTATGAGTACGGCGACCCCAATAAGAAGGAGCATGCCGGCTGGGGCACCCGGGCCTTCGACCTGGGAAGGGGAGAGGTCATCAGCTTCCTCCTCTCCTCCGCCCGGTACTTCCTGGAGGAGTTCCACATCGACGGCCTCCGGGTGGACGCCGTGGCCTCCATGCTGTATCTCGACTACGGCCGGGGCCCGGGCCAGTGGACGCCCAACCTCCACGGCGGCCGGGAAAACCTGGAGGCGGTGGACTTCCTGCGGCGGCTCAACGCCATGGCCTTCGCCTTCGATCCCGGGGTGCTGATGATCGCGGAGGAGTCCACGGCCTGGCCCATGGTCTCCCGCCCGGCGGAGATGGGGGGCCTGGGCTTCAACCTCAAGTGGAACATGGGCTGGATGAACGACATCTGCCACTATTTAAAGATGGATCCCTGGTTCCGGCAGTTCCACCATAAGGACATCACCTTCTCTCTAATGTATGCCTTCTCGGAGAACTTCATCCTTCCCATCTCTCACGACGAGGTGGTGTATATGAAGGGCTCCCTGGTGAATAAGATGCCCGGGGACTACCCCCAGCAGCTTCAGTGCCTGCGGGGCTTCTACTGCTACTTTTTGGCCCACCCGGGGAAAAAGCTCCTCTTCATGGGTCCGGAGATCGGCCAGTGGCACGAGTGGAACGACGCCGGGCAGCTGGACTGGTACCTCCTGGAGCAGGAGCGCAACCGCCAGGTACAGGATTTCTTCCGGGAAGCAAACCGCTTCTACCGGCGCACCCCGGCCCTCTGGGAGATCGACTTCGACTGGGCGGGCTTTGAGTGGCTGGTGGCGGACGATAACCACAACAACGTGGCGGTCTTCCTGCGGAAGGACAAGCGGGGGCGGGTGCTCCTCTGCGCCGTGAATTTCTCCCCCAACGCCTACGAGAATTACCGGGTGGGCGTGCCGGAGAAGCGCGAGTTCGTCCCGGTCTTGAACAGCGACGACCCCCGCTTCGGCGGCAGCGGCTTCGGGGATACGGAACCCGTGGCGGTGGAGCGCATCCCCTCCCACGGCCGGGAACAGTCCCTTTGCATCAAGATCCCCCCCTTCGGCGGGGTATTCTATCAGGGGAGGGGACGCCTTCCCCGGGGAAAGAGGAAAGGAGCGGAAGCATGAAGAAGGAATGCGTGGCCATGCTGCTGGCGGGCGGCCAGGGCAGCCGCCTCCGGGTACTGACGGAGGAGATGGCCAAGCCCGCCGTGCCCTTCGGCGGCAAGTATCGGATCATCGATTTTCCCCTGTCCAACTGCGCCAACTCCGGCATCGACACCGTGGGTGTCCTGACCCAATACCGACCCCTGGAGCTCAACAGC
>CAKTSC010000113.1 GCA_934597465.1 uncultured Dysosmobacter sp. | reverse complement strand
GGCGGTCTCGTCCTCGTGCATCTGCAGGGCCAGGATGTCCCGCAGAGCCTCCTTCAGCTGCTCCTCCCCCCGCAGGCGGTAGGCATAGATGCGGTCGCGGAGCTTCTGGACGGCGTCGGTGGCGACCTCCACCCCCATGTCCGCCAGGATAAGGCGCTCCTCCAGCTCGTCGAAGAAGTCGTCGTCCACGTCGGTGACGCCGCCGAACATACCGCCGGTGATGTTTTTCAGCTTATCGAAAAATCCCATAGTTCGCGTTCCTTCCTCCGCTCAGGCGGGGGCGTTATTCAATGGTCTTGCCGCAGTTGGGGCAGGTGGTGCCGGGCTGGAAGGCGTTCTCCACCACCTTGCCGCAGTGGGGGCAGCGGCAGAAGACCACCAGGCGCAAAATGAGGTTCACCGCGAAGAACACCAGGCCCCAGGCCAGCTTGTGGAAGAGGAAGAGGATGATGCCCAGAAAGACCGTGATCTTCAGAATTGCGATTTTGGTACCTACCTTCATAGTTCCGCGCTCCTTCAATTTTTATTTCATCGGGTTTCCGTTGTGCCTTTGGGGATTTTGCCGCGCCTTACCGGATCTTGAGCTCCTTGGCAAGATCGTTCATGTTGATGGTGAGGATCTTGCTGACGCCCCGCTCCTGCATGGTGACGCCGTAGAGGACGTCGGCCTCCTCCATGGTGCCCCGCCGGTGGGTGATGACGATGAACTGCGTTCTGTCCGCAAGCGTCCGCATGTAGCGGGCGTAGCGCACCACGTTGGCCTCGTCCAGGGCGGCCTCGATCTCGTCCATCACGCAGAAGGGGGTGGGATGTACCTTTAAAATGGAGAAGTACAGGGCGATGGCCACGAAGGCCTTCTCGCCGCCGGAGAGGAGGGAGATGGTCTTCAGGGTCTTGCCCGGGGGCTGGGCCTTGATCTCGATGCCGCAGCCCAGGATGTCTTTCTCATCCTCCAGCTCAAGCCGGGCCTCGCCGCCGCCGAAGAGATCCTGGAAGGTCTGCTGGAAGCTCTCGTTCAGAAGGTCGAACTGCTGGCGGAAGATCTCCGTCATCTGCTCCGTGATCCGGCCGATGACCCCCTCCAGCTCGCCCTTGGCCCGCTCCACGTCCGTCCGCTGCTCGCTGAGGTAGGTGTAGCGGCCGTTGACCCGGTCGAACTCCTCGATGGCGCCGGTGTTGATGGCGCCCAGGGAGGCGATCTCCCGCTTCAGTTCGCCGATGCGGCGGTTGGCCTTGGGCAGGCTCTCCAGTTCCACCCGCTGGGCCTGGGCGTCGCTGTGGCTGAGCTCGTAGGTCTCCCAGAGGCGATCCAGGATCTGCTTTTCCTCCATGGCGGAGGTGGTGCGCTTGGTCTCCAGGCTGCTGACGCTGCGCTCCAGCTTCAAGAGCCGCTCGTTCATCTCCTGCCCGGCGCGGCCCTTGGCGGTGCGCTGGGCCTCCAGCTCCAGCTTCTCCTGGCTGATGGCGGCCAGGCGCCGGCGCAGGGCGTCGCCCTGAGTCTTCTTCTCCGCCTGGATCTCCCGGCAGCGGAGGATCTCCGCCCGGGCGGTCTCGATCTCTCGCCGGCAGCGCGTCAGGGTCTCCTCCTTCTGGCTCCGGTCACCGGTGAGATCCCCGGCAAGGCGCCGGAGGTCTTCGGCCCGGCGGGCCGCGCCCTCCCGCTGGGCGGCGAGGGAGGCCAGCTCCTCCTTATGGGCGGTGATCCGCTCCGTCAGGCGGTCGGATTCCGCCAGGAGCTGGCTCTGGCCGGAGAGGACGCTCTCCGCCCGGCGGCGGAAGTCCGCCGCCTCCTGCTCCCGCTGGGAGACGGCCGCCCGGGCCTGCTCCGCCCGGGTCTCGTTGTCCTTCAGGCGGCCGTCGATGGCCGTGAGCTCGCCGGTGAGGTTCTCCACGCTCTCCCGCAGGGAGGAGAGCAGCTGGTCAAACTGGTTTTTCACGCCCTGGAGCCGGAGCACCTCGTCCTCGGCGGCCCGCTGCTGGGCCTGGGCGGTGGTCAGCTCATACCGGGCGGCCTCCAGCTCCCGGCGGGCGGTCTCCTCCGCCGTCTGGGCTTCCCGGAGCTTGGCGTGCATCCCTTCCACCCGGCCACGGAGCTTTTCCAGCTCCGCCGCCCGGCTGAGGACACCCGCGCTGCGGCTGGTGGAGCCGCCGGTCATGGAGCCGCCCCGGTTGATGACCTGGCCGTCCAGCGTCACGATGCGGAAGGCGCTGCGGTACTTCCGGGCCATGGCGATGCCGCAGTCCAGATCCTCGGCGATGACCGTCCGGCCCAGAAGGTTCTGAAAGATATTCGTGTACTTCGGGTCAAAGCGCACCAGGCGGGAGGCGATGCCAACGAAGCCGTACTCCCCTTCCACGCCCTTTTCCCGGAGCTCGTCGCCCCGGATGGCGGTGAGGGGCAGGAAGGTGGCCCGGCCGCCGTCCCGCTGTTTCAGGAAGGCGATGGCGCTCTTGGCGTCCTCCTCCCGGTCTACCACGATGTTCTGGAGGCCCGCCCCCAGGGCGATCTCGATGGCGAGGGAGTACTTCCCCTCGGTCTTCATCAGGTTGGCCACCGGCCCGTGGATGCCCCGCAGGCCGCTCTGGCCCTGGCAGACCAGCTTCACGGCCTTGTTAAAGCCCTCGTAATCCTTCTCCATCTCGGCCAGCAGGCGGATACGGTCATCCAGGGCCCTGGCCTCCATGGTGAGCTTTACCTTTGTCTCCGCCAGGGACTCCGCCTTGCGCTGCCGCTCCTCCATCCGGAGACTGTGGCCCCGGATGATGTTGGCGGCGGCGGCGGCCTCGTCCTGGGCGTCCTCCAGGGCGCGGCGGCTCTTTTTGGCCTCCCGGCCCTTCTCCTCCAGCTGCTCCTCCGCCGCAGCCTTGTCCGCCAGGGCGGCGGTGCGGCGGGCGGTGATCTGCTGGTTCTCCGCCTGGATGGCGGCGGCCTCCGCCTTGGCGTCCGCGGCGGCGGCTGCCGCGATGGCCTCCCGGCCCCGCAGGGCCTCGGCCTCCGCCACGGCGCTGCCGGCCTTGCCGGCGGCCTCCCGGGCCTGGGCCAGGAGGGCGTCCAGGGTGCGATTCAGCGTCTCCGCCCGGCGGGAGAGCTCCTCCGCCAGGGCGTCCTGCTCCAAAGCCTGGGCCTCGTAGCTGCCGCTGCGGCTCTCGGTCTCCGCCAGCTCCGTGCGCAGGCGGGCGATGTTCTCCTCCAGGTGGCGGATGCCGCTCTCCTGCACGGCAGCGGCGGAATCCTGTTCCGCTGCCTGGGCTTCCAGGGCGGAGAGCTCCGTCCGGAGCCCGTCGGCCTCCACGTCCCTGGCCTGCATCTCCTGGCCGAAGCGCTCGTTCTCCGCGAAGAGGGACTCCATCTCCCGCTGGGCCGCGTCCCGCTCCTCCTGAGCGGCCCGGAGGTCGGTCTCCAGTTTCCGGGCGGCGGCTTTCAGGTTCTCCAGGTTCGTGAGCCAGACGGAGATCTCCAGCAGGCGCAGCTCATCCCGGAGGATGAGGTAGCGCCTGGCCTTCTCCGCCTGCTGGCGCAGGGGCTCCACCTGGAGCTCCAGCTCCGCGATCTTATCGTTGATGCGGACGAGGTTTTCCTCCGTGCGATCCAGCTTGCGCTGGGCCTCCTCCTTACGGTGGCGGTACTTGGAGATGCCCGCCGCCTCCTCGAAGACCTCCCGCCGGTCGCCGCTCTTGGTGGAGAGGATCTCGTCGATCTTCCCCTGGCCGATGATGGAGTAGCCCTCCTTGCCCATGCCGGTATCCAGGAAGAGCTCCGTCACGTCCTTCAGGCGGACGGACTGGCGGTTGATGTAGTACTCACTCTCGCCGCTGCGGTAGTAACGCCGGGCCACGGCCACCTCGGCTTCCTCCATGGTGGGGAAGATGTGGGCGCTGTTGTCGATGACCAGGGTCACCTGGGCGAAGCCTGTCTGGGGGCGCTTGGCGGTGCCGCCGAAGATGACATCCTCCATCTTGGCGCCCCGGAGGCCCTTGGCACTCTGCTCGCCCATGACCCAGCGGATGGCGTCCGAAATATTGGACTTGCCGGAGCCGTTGGGGCCCACGATGGCGGTGATGTCCTCGCCGAACTGCAGCGTGGTCTCGTCGGGGAAGGACTTGAAGCCCTGAATGGTAAGACTTTTAAGGTACAATGTTCCACCTCTTTCCCTGGAAAGGCACCGTCCGGGCGGGATCACCGGCCCGGCGGCCAGGCCGCGGCAGCCTCCTTTTCGGGAAATCCGTATAGTGCCGCTATGATAACTAATTTATCTTAGCAGAGAAGCCGCCCTTTTTCAAGGAAAAATCGATGAACTCCCCAAAAAGTGGAACCCGGGTCTCCCTTGCATCCGGAAAACGCAAAACGCCCCCGGCATTTGCCGGGGGCGCTGGTCTTTCCCTATTCGTTCCCTTCCAGGCCTGCGAAGAACTCGTCGTAGGAGCAGCCGTAGAGCTTTCGGAGTTCCACGAGGACGCTGATCCGGATGTTCAGCTCGCCCATCTCGTACTTTGCGTAGGTGCTGCGGCCGATGTCACAGCCCCGGCGCTGCAGCTCCGCGCAGAGCTTCTCCTGGGACAGGCCGCCGGCGAAGCGCAGGCGGCGCAGGTTGTCGCCCATGCTGCGATCCCGCCGGATCTTCTGCTCCATGCCATCGCCTCCCCTTCACATTTCTGACCAGTATTGGTTGCAACCAACGCTAGTTTATGCTAGACTGGCTGCAAGAATTATCCGTAATACTGGTCAGTTTGTAAAAGGAGGGCTTCCGGGATGCCTGATTATCAGGAAATGTATCCCGTCCTCTGCGGGGCGGTGGATAAGGGCATTGATCCGCCGGAGGTGCCTCCCTTGGCGGCGTCCTCCGCCGCCATTCTCCGCCGGGCTCTGCCGGAGGCTGAGGAGGTCTATCTTCAGAACGCTCTCCTGCCGGAGCGTGCTCCGGGTTCCCGGGTCATCCGGCTGCGGCGGGAGGAAGCGCCAGAGGAAAACGGCTGATGTCCGCGAATGACGGACATCAGCCGTTTCCTTTTTCCGCAAAACCGTGATACTCAAATCAGGTCACGGAAAGGTCGACCTTTTTCTTGCATTTCCCCGGCGGACACGCTATTCTTTTCAAAGAATAACGACAGAAAGCGGGAACGGAGGGATGGAGATGCGCAAGGCGGAGCCCCGGGCAGTCATCACCTTCCACACCACGGCGGAGGCCATGGCGGCGGAGCGGCTCTTCCGGGAGCTGGGGATCCCCGGCAGGCTCATCACCGTGCCCCGGAAGCTGAGCTCGGACTGCGGCCTGGCCTGGTCATCCCCGGCGGAGTTGGGCGGCGGACTGGAGGAAGCCCTCCGGCAGCGCTCCCTGGGTTACGACGGCGTGTACGCCATGGAGCTCTGAGCCCCTCTTTTTTGCCATGCGGTATTCTATCAAAAGAATATCGGATATCTGAGATCTGGGAGGAAAACACATGGAAAAAAACAACTGGTTCCGGGAGCACGGCATGATCCTGCTCACCGGCGTGGTCATCGGCATCGCGGCCCTGGTGCTGACGGCCCACGGAAACCCCGGCAACATGGGCTTCTG
>CAKTSC010000112.1 GCA_934597465.1 uncultured Dysosmobacter sp. | reverse complement strand
CCCTTCCGGAGGCGCTCCGCCGCCAGCTTGCCGGGGCGGACGCCGGTGAGGGAGCCCCAGGGGGGCGTCACGCCGGTAAGGGTGCGGTACGCTTCAAAGAAGCTCCGGCCCAGGGCCCGGCGGCGCTGGCCCTCCCTCTCATAGTCCGTGCCGGAGAGGGCGGCTTCCGCCCGTCCCATGACGGTCTTCCCGTCCCAGCCCAGGCGGGTCACGGCAAGGCAATGGGCCTCGCCGCCCTGAAGGCTCACCTCCGCCCAGCGGGGGTCTTTTTCGGGGTCGATGGTTCCATAGGCGGGGCGCTCCTCCGGGAAGAGGGAAAGGAGGCCCTGCTCGATGACATACCGGCAGTCGTGGCCGGAAAAGTGGAGCTTCATTTCCCGCTCCGGACGGCGTAGGCCATGTACTGGTTGGCCTGGCGCTCATGCTCCAGCGTGGAGGCCCCCATGTGGCCGGGGAGGACGTGGTAGTCCCCCGGCAGGGCCGCCAGCTTCCGCAGGGACGCCATCTCGGCATCCGCGTCGCCGCCGGGGAAGTCCGTCCGGCCGCAGGAGCCGGCGAAGAGGGTATCCCCGCAGAAGAGGAGCTGGCCGCACTCCAGCGTCACGCCGCCGGGGGTGTGGCCGGGGGTGGCGTGCACCCGGACGGGGATGTTCCCCACCGCCAGGATGTCCCCCTCGTCATAGCTCACCGTGTCCGGCACCGGAGGGAAGAGACGCTCCAGGCCCGGCTTCTGCATGGCGGCGTCCCGCTCGTTGAGGTAGACGGGGATGCTGGGGCAGGCGGCCCGGATGCCCGCGACGCCGCCCACATGGTCGTCGTGGCCGTGGGTCAGGAGGATGGCGCAGATGGCGCAGCCGTTCTCCCGGGCGGTCTCCAGGATCACGTCGGCGTCCGCGCCGGGGTCGATGACGGCGCAGAGCTTGCGCTCCACATCGCAGAGGAGGTAGCAGTTGGTCTCCAGCTGACCCACCGGCAGGGCGAGAACTTTCATAGAGCACCTCTTTCTGCCCCCGCAGGGGCGGGACGGCGAAAGCCATCTTATGATGATACGGGATCCGGGGGGAAAAGCAAGCCCCGGGCCCAAAGGTTTCAAGAATCTTCACATTTCGGCAGGTTTTTGGCCGTTTCAGAACTTGCCGTCGGTATCCAGGAGGAGGGTGACGGGGCCGTCGTTGACGGAGAAGACCTGCATATCCGCGCCGAACTCGCCGCGCTGCACGTCGAAGCCCCGGGCCCGGCAGCGATCCAGGAAGCGCTGGTAGAGGGGGATGGCGAGATCCGGCTTGGCCGCCCCGGTGAAGCCCGGGCGGCGGGATGAGGTATCGGCGTAGAGGGTGAACTGGGAGACCACCAGGAGGCTGCCGCCCACCTGCTCCAAGGAGCGGTTCATCTTACCGTTCCCGTCCTCGAAGATGCGAAGGTTGCAGATCTTCTCCGCCAGCCTGTCGCAGACGGTCTCGGTGTCGTTGGGGCCCACCCCCAGCAGCACCAGAAAGCCCTGGCCGATGGCGCCGTTGACGCGGCCCTCGATGGTAACGGATGCTTCCCGCACCCGGGTGACAACTGCCCGCATAGGGGTTCCTCCTTCGTGTCTTCCCCGCCCGGAAGCCAGGCGTGAGGGGTTGGATCGGCAGCCCGCGAGGGCGGCACGTGTTTTGCCCCCGGAGCTGCTGGAATTGAGAATTGATAATGGACAATGGGGAATGGCGGTTTGCGGGGCCTGTCCCGGCGATCCCTCAGTCGCTCGCCTCGCTGCGTCTGCCCCCGGCAGCGCTCGGCTCGCTCCCCCTTTCCACAAGGGAGCCTTAAGGCCCTGCGGGGGACTGGGGAGCGGGCGGCCACGGAGGGCCGCCCCTACGCAAGGTTGGGAGTTTGTGGGAACCAGCGGAGTTGTTCGTTGCGGTAGTCTGGCGGCGGGGCGGGACGGAGCCCCCTACGGAGGGGTTGCGGGCGGCGGGGTGTGGTCACCCCGCCCTACGGAAGTGGGAATGGTGCGATCATCGGAGTGCCTACCGGCAATCCCTCAGTCACGGCTTTGCCGTGACAGCTCCCTTTGCACAAGGGAGCCTTGGGGGTTCCGCCGCCTGCGGGCGGCGGGGGAGCCTTTGGCCCTGCGGGGACGGAGGGGCCGCCGCAGGGCGGGATAATCCCGGCCACAATGTGGGGCCACGGCCGTTGGGCTTATCCGGCGGGCCGCGTGACCTCCAGGACGCCGGAGATCTGGTGCAGACGGTTCATGACGTCCCGCAGCTGCTGCTGATCCCGGACGCTGACCTCCAGGTGGATATTCACAAACTGATCCGCCCCGGTGCGGGACTGGATGGCGGAGACCCGGGTATTGGTGGTGGAGAGGACGGTGGAGACATCCAGGAGCAGGTTGTTGCGGTCTTTGCAGACCAGCTCCAGGGAGGTGGGGTAGCTGTCCAGGGTGTCGCTGCCCCAGGAGACCTTGATCCAGCGGCCCTCCTGGCCGGGGAGCTTACGCCGCTCCTCGCTGGCGTTGGGGCAGTCGCAGCGGTGGACGCTGACGCCGTAGCCCCGGGTGATGAAGCCCACGATCTCGTCCCCCGGCACGGGGGTGCAGCACTTGGAGAACTTCACAAGGCAGTTGTCCAGCCCCTCCACGATGATACCCTGCTCGCTGCGGATCTTCCGCTGGGGGGGCTTGGGGGGCTCGGGCTTCTCCTCCAGGAGCTCGGCGGCCTTCTCCTCCTGGTGGTGCTTGGCGGCGATGCGGCCCAGCTCCCCCTGGATGCGGCTGACGGCCTTCTGGGCGGTGAAGCCGCCGTAGCCGATGGCGGCGTAGAGCTCCTCCAGGGTGCCGTAGGACGTCCGGCGGAGGACGTTTGCCAGCAGCTCCGGATCCATGACCTCCTTCATGGTGAGGCCGCAGTGCTTCAGCTCCGCCTCGAAGGCCGCCCGGCCCGCCACGATGTTCTCGTCCTTCTTCTCCTTCTTGAACCACTGGCGGATCTTGCTGCGGGCCTCGCTGGACTTGGCGATCTTCAGCCAGTCCCGGCTGGGGCCCTTGGCGCTCTTGGAGGTGATGATCTCCACGATGTTTCCGTTTTTCAGCACGGTGTCCAGGGTCACGATGCGGCCGTTGATCTTGGCGCCGATCATGTGGTTGCCCACGGCGGAGTGGATGGCGTAGGCGAAGTCGATGGGGGTGGCTCCGGCGGGCAGGTTCTGCACGTCGCCGTTGGGGGTGAAGACGAAGACCTCGTCGGAGAACATATCCACCTTCAGGGAGTGGATATACTCCTCGGCGTCGGTGCCGTCCTGATTCTCCAGCAGGCGGCGGACCCACTCGTACTTCCCCTCGGTGCCGGCCCCGGCCCCGCCCTGCTTATACTTCCAGTGGGCGGCCACGCCGTACTCGGCGATCTCGTGCATCTCCTCCGTCCGGATCTGGACCTCGAAGGGGATGCCGTCGGAGCCCATGACGGTGGTGTGGAGGGACTGGTAGCCGTTGGGCTTGGGGGTGCCGATATAGTCCTTGAAGCGGCCCAGGATGGGCTTATAGAGGTCGTGGATGACGCCCAGGACGTTGTAGCAGTCCCCCACGCTGCCCACGATCACCCGGAAGGCGAAGAGGTCGAAGATCTCGTCCAGCTGCTTGTTCTGGCTGAACATCTTGCGGTAGATGGAGTAGGGGTGCTTCATCCGGCCGTAGACAGTGTGGGGGATGCGCATCTCCTGCAGGCGCTTGCCGATCTGCTCCTGGGTCTTTTTCATGAAGGCGTCGTACTCCTTGGCCTTCAGCTGGAGGGAGGAGTTGATCTCCTCAAAGCCCACGGGATCGAGATACTTGAGGGAGAGATCCTCCAGCTCCCACTTGATGCGCTGCATGCCCAGCCGGTGGGCGATGGGGGCGTAGATCTCCATGGTCTCCAGGGACTTCTGCTTCTGCTTGGCGGGGCTCTGGTACTCCATGGTGCGCATGTTGTGGAGCCGGTCGGAGATCTTGATGAGGATGACCCGGATGTCCTTGCTCATGGCGATGAGCATTTTCCGGAGGTTCTCCATCTGCTCGTCTTCCTTGGTGGCGTACTGGATCCGGGTCAGCTTGCTGACGCCCTCCACAAGATCCGCCACCGTGGGGGAGAAGAGCCGGGCGATGTCTTCGTAGGTGGCCGCCGTGTCCTCGATGCAGTCGTGGAGGAGGGCGGCCTCGATGGACTCCGAGTCCAGCTTCAGCTCCTCCGCCACGATCTGGGCCACCGCCAGGGGATGGATGATATAGGGCTCGCCGCTCTTGCGGCGCTGGCCCTGGTGGCAGCGCTTGGCGAAGTGGTAGGCGCTCTCGATGTGGGCGAAGTCCGCCGAGGGGTTATACTCCCGGACGGTCTCCACCAGGCGGGCGTACTGCTCCTCGATGAGGGCGTCCTGAACGCTCTCCTCCCGGTGGATCTGGGGGGCGGTGGCGAGATCCGCCGCCAGGCCCTTCCCCTGGGGAGCGGGCGCTTCCGCCGCCTTGGCGGCGGGGGTGCCGCTTTCCAGTTTGGTCATGTGTCGTTCTCCTCCCTTCCCTTGGGATCCGTCAGCCGCCGGAGGTAGGGGCAGGCGAAAAGATCCACCTTCCCCGCCGGGCGCTGGAGCTGCAGGGTGAGGAAGCCATCCTCCCCCTCCGTGATCTGCACAAGACCCCGCTCCCGGAAGACCCGCAGAGCCATGGCCGTGCGGAGGAAGCCGTCACTCCCCCCGCTCTCCGCCGCCAGAAGCCGCAGCAGCGGCAGCGCCGGGATGTTCAGTGTCCCCTGCCGCAGCCGCCGCTCCAGGGCGGTGTAGCAGGCGGCGTAGGGCTCCCGCTGGAGGGGCAGGCGGCTCCGCTCCCGCTGGCTGAGGGGCTCTCCCGCGCAGCAGCGCCCCACCAGCTCCAGGGCCTCCGCCTCGTGGCGGGAGGGCGTCAGGGAGGGGCGCAAGTCGATGATCTGTAACTGCAGGGCCGTCTGCCCCCGGAAGGTGTTGGCCTGGAGGTAGAAGGCCGCGTCCACCCGCATCCCGGCGGCGACGCCGCAGCTCTCCGCCGTGGCGGAGAAGTAGATGGCGTCAAAGCGGCAGCTCCCTTTGCTGAGCCGCAGCTTCAGATGCCGCCCCTGGCCCACGGGCTGGAGGGTATCCACCGTGGCGCCCAGCAGGGCGAAGACCGGCCGGGCATTGCCCGCGCCGTAGGGCTCCAGCATCCCCAGCTCCTCCACGGCGGGCAGCGTCACCTCGCCGGGGCTGGTGATGGCGCAGTCCACATCCAGGGAGGGGACGGGCAAATTCCCGTCCATGGCGGCGTGGGCGCAGCGGTTCATCCGGGAGCGGAAGGCGGGGATATTCTCCTCCCGGATGGTGAAGCCCGCCGCCAGCTCGTGGCCGCCGAACTCCTCCAGGAGATCCGAGCAGCTCTCGAGGGCGGCGAAGAGGTTGAAGCCGCCCCAGGAGCGGCAGGAGCCCTTACCCATGCCGCCCTTCAGGTGGATCATGAAGCTGGGGCAGGAATACTTCTCACTGAGGCGGGAGGCCACGATGCCCACCACCCCCTGGTGCCAGTGCTCGCTGGCCAGCAC
>CAKTSC010000111.1 GCA_934597465.1 uncultured Dysosmobacter sp. | reverse complement strand
TAGTGGTGCATGTAGCGCTTCTCGGTCTCCTCCCAGATGGTGTCCAGCTTCTGGTTGGCGGAGAGGGTGTCCAGCGTGCAGGCGGAGAGCACCTGGGTCTGGCCGCGGGTGAAGAGGCCGGAGCCGTGGGCCCGGGGCAGGACGCCGACTTCGGCGCTGAGGGGACGGATCTCATTCTTCTGGCGGCCGTCCACGCGATGGCCCTGCAGGAGCCAGGCCTTGACGATCTTCTTCTGGAACTTATAGGTGAACTCCTCGAGGTACTGATCCATGTCGGGGTACTCCTCGAGGTACTTCTCATGCCACTTTTCGATCATGGCGTTCCAGCGCTGTTCCCGGACGTTCTTGTCGTCGGTATCCATGGCGGCCTTGGCCTCGTCCATGAAGTCGGCCACGATCTTGTCGAAGAGCTCCTGGTTGAAGTCCGCGTGGGGATAGTCGAACTTGGGCTTGCCGATCTCAGAAACCATCTGGTTGATGAGGGCCACCTGCTTCTGGTTTTCCGTGTGGGCCAGCTCGATGGCCTTCAGCATGGTCTCGTTATCCACCTCGTTGGCGCCGGCCTCGATCATGACCACCTTCTTGCCGGTGGAGACCACGGTGACATCCAGGTCGCTGAGCTTGCGCTGCTCGGAGGTGGGGTTCAGCACCAGCTGCCCGTCCACGAGGCCCACCTTCAGGGCGCCCACGGGGCCGTTCCAGGGGATGTCGGAGATGGCCAGGGCGGCAGAGGTGCCGATGAGGGCGGCGATCTCGGGGGTGCAGTCATGATCCATGCTCATGACGGTGCACATCACGGAGACGTCGTTGCGGAAGTCAGAGGGGAAGAGGGGCCGGATGGGCCGGTCGATGACGCGGCTGGTCAGGATGCCCTTCTCGCCGGGGCGGCCCTCCCGGCGGTTGAAGCTGCCGGGGATGCGGCCCACGGAGTAGAGCTTCTCCTCAAAGTCCACGCTCAGGGGGAAGAAGTCGATGCCGTCCCGGGGCCGGGGAGCGGCGGTGACGCAGCAGAGGACCCGGGTGTCGCCGTAGCCCACCATGACGGCGGCGTTGGCAAGCTCGGCCAGCTTCCCGACCTCCAGGGTCAGGGGGCGGCCGGCCAGGTCCATCTCATACTTGTGGTAGCCGGGGAACTGACGATGGGTGATGATGGTTGACATAATTTTTCTCCTTTTCTTTGGAAGTGTTTCCGGGCCAGGAGCGGGCTTTTCGTATTTGAAACGGGGTCGGAGAGGGCGCTCCGGCGCTGTTTCAAACACAAAAAGACGCCTCTCCCGCCCGGGCGCGGGGGGAGGAAAACGCGGGGGGAAATGGCAGAAAAGGGTGACGGAGGCAGACCCTCCGTCACCCGTTCCGGCAATTACTTGCGGATGCCCAGCTTGGCGATGAGCGCACGATAGCGCTCCACATCCTTGCGCTGGAGGTAGTCCAGCAGGCTGCGGCGCTTACCGATCATCTTGTAGAGGCCCCGGGCAGAGTGCTTGTCCTGGGGGTTCTTCTGCAGGTGAGCGGTGAGATCCTGGATGCGGCGGGTGAGGATCGCGACCTGCACCTCGGGGGAGCCGGTGTCGTTCTCATGGGTGCGGTTGGCGTCGATGATCTCGGTCTTCTGTTCCTTGCGAAGCATAGTGTGTTTCCACCTTTCAAAAATGTCTGCCCCGGACGGCTGCGCCTCCGGCCGGTGGAGCCAAAAAGCGAAGCCGACGGGAACCACGCACATTGGCGTGCGAAGCCAGCATACCATAGTTTCCCCCGGTTGTAAAGAGCGAAACCGGGCTTTTCAGGGGAGATTTTTCCCCTTTTGCCCCGTTTTCCCCGGGGAGGCGGATCTCTCCCGGGTGCGGCCCAGGGTCAGGGCCAGCACCTCCGCCGCCCCGGCGTCCCGCAGGGTGCGGGCGCACTCCTCCAGGGTGGCGCCGGTGGTGACGATGTCGTCGACGAGCAGCACCCGGCGTCCGGCGCAGCGGGCCTCCTCCGCCTCGTAGATCCCCAGGACGTTGGCCCGCCGGGCGGCGGGGCCGCGGAGCCCCGACTGGGGCGGATTGTCCCGGGTCTTGCGCAGCAATGGCTGGGGCTTGGTGTCCCAGAGACGGCAGGCGGCCCGGGCCAGGACTTCCGCCTGGTCATAGCCCCTGCGGCGGCGACGGCGGCGGCTGACGGGCACCCAGGTCACGGTGTCGAAGCCGCCGGAGAAGCGCTCGGCGGCGCAGTCCGCCAGCAGCGCCCCCAGGGCGTCCGCCCCGGCGGCACCCCGGAACTTGAAGCGCAGGATGCCCTCCCGGGCCAGATCCTCATACCAGAGGGGCGAGGCGCAGCGAAGGCCGCCGGAGAGGGTCTGCTCCCGCTCCGGCCCCTCCGTCCAGGGCAGGGTCCTGGCGCAGTCCGGGCAGATCTCCGGCGACACCCGGCCGCAGAAGGGACACTTGGGCGGGAAGAAGAAATCCCGCAGCGCGTCCCGCCAGGTCACGGCTTCCTCCGGGGATAGGGCCTGCGCTCATCGGTGAGCCCCACCAGGTAGTCGATGCTGGTGTTGTAGAAACGGGCGAGCTCCGCCACCGCATCCAGCGGGAAGCGGTTTGTCCCCACTTCATACTGGGAGTAGGTATTCTGGCTCACGTGCAGGAGGGCTGCAACCTCCCGCTGGGTCAGGCCCCGGTCGATCCGCAGATCCCGGATCCGGCCATACTTTAGGATCTCTGTTCGCATCCGCATCCCCTCCTGAGGGGAGTATGCGATATCGTGAATAAAGATATTGCAGTTTATCTTGTTTTCAGATGAGCAAGGGGTTTTAACAGTTACGAGCCGCGTCCCGCCGGGTGAGAGGGCGCTCCGCGCCCGACTGCCCGGCAGCAAAGCGTTTTTTCTTTTGGCGGCCCCACCGCCGGGCATCCCCGGTACCCCCGGTTGGTCAGCCGACCATCGGAGAGGCCCCCATCCCTCCCTATGCCAGCGCGGTGTCCAGCACCATCATCAAAAGAAACCCCGCCAGGTATCCGCAGGTGCCGCCGCCCCCCTGGGCCTGGGGGATCAGCTCCTCCACCACCACGTAGAGCATGGCCCCGGCGGCGAAGGCCAGGAGCCAGGGCATGCAGCGCTGGGCCGCTCCGGCGGCGGCCACCACCGCCACGCCGAAAAGGGGCTCCACCGCCCCGGAGAGGGCCGCCGCGCTGAAGGCCCGGGGGCGGCTCATACCCTCCTGCCGGAGGGGCAGGGCCACGGCGGCCCCCTCCGGGAAGTTCTGCACGCCGATGCCGAGAGCCAGGGCCGCGGCGGCGGCGAAGCCCTCGCCCCCCGCCGCCAGGGCGAAGCTGAGGCCCACGGCCATGCCCTCCGGGATGTTGTGCAGGGTGATGGCCGTCACCAGCAGGGCCGTCTCCCGGGACGCGCCCTCCGGACGGCGCAGGCGGGGCAGGGCGGCGTCCAGGCCCCAGAGGAAGAGAGCCCCCGCCAGCGTCCCCAGGCAGGCCGGCAGCCAGGGCGGCAGGCCCAGGGACGCGGCCTGGGCCATGGCGGGCAGCAGCAGGCTCCAGACGCTGGCCGCCGTCATGATCCCGGCGGCAAAGCCCAGCAGCCAGCGGTGCAGCCGGGGCCGGGGCTCCCGGGCAAAAAGAAAAACCGTGGCCGCCCCCAGCGTGGTCATAGTGAAGAGGAAGAGCGTTCCTCCGGCGGCCCAGGTCAAGGCTTGTTTCATGGTTCATCCCTCCCGTTGCGGGCGCAGACGGAAAGTCCCGAAACGCGCCCTGTGCCAGCATACGCTCCGGAGCGGGGCAGGGTTCCGGAAAACGTCCCCGGTGGGAAATCCCAAAAGAAGCCCCTTGCATTTCCCGCGCAAGTGTGCTAAGCTCTGCTTATGGCAAGTCCCCCGTCAGGGGGGACGGAGCGTCTGACTCATATAGTCCCGCTGCGGCCCCGGGAGGGCCCTATGGCGCGGGAGTTTCTACGGGGCCGCCCAAGGCCCGGCTATGAGTGTCCGACGGTAGGAGTCTACCGGGTGGGCGCTCTTTTTTGTCGCCAAATCTCGACCCGCAGGAGGAACATGCCATGCTGACGATCTTGAGAGGAAACATTGTCTCCGCCCCCGCCCTGGGGGAGCTGGAGATCACGGAGCGGGGCTATCTCGCAGCGGAGGACGGGAAGATCCTGGGGGTCTACCCCGTCCTGCCGGAGGCCTATGCCGCCGCGCCGGTGGAGGACTGGGGGGACGCCCTGATCCTGCAATCCTTCGCCGACCTGCATCTCCACGCCCCCCAGTACCCCATGATGGCCACGGGGATGGATCTGCCCCTGCTGGACTGGTTGGAGGCCTATGCCTTCCCCACGGAGAGCCGCTGCCGGGACGAGGGCTACGCCCGGACGCTCTACCGGAAGCTTGCCCGGGATCTGGTGCGAAACGGCACTACCCGGGTCTGCATCTTTTCCTCCCTCCACCGCCCGGCCACCCTGATCCTCATGGAGGAGCTGGAGAGAGCCGGGGTCCGGGGCTACGTCGGCAAGGTGAACATGGACCGCAACGGCGGGGAGCGCTTACAGGAGACCACGGAGGAGTCCATGCGGGAGACCCTCCGCTGGCTGGAGGAATGTCAGGACTTCCGGGGCCTCAAGCCCATCCTGACGCCCCGCTTCACCCCCTCCTGCACGGACGCGCTGATGGCCTTCCTGGGGCAGCTGGCCCGGGAGCGGGACCTGCCGGTGCAGTCCCACCTCTCGGAAAACCGGGCGGAGATGGAGCTGGTGGGTCGTCTGCACCCGGACTGCCGGCAGTATTGGGAGACCTACGCCAAGTTCGGCCTCTGGAAGGAAGGGACCCTCATGGCCCACTGCGTCCACTCCGACCGGCGGGAGCGGGACGCCATGCGCTCGGCGGGGGTCACCGCCGTCCACTGCGCGGCGTCCAACAACGCCCTCTGCTCCGGCATCGCGCCGATGCGGGTGATGCTGGACGAGGGGGTGAAGGTGGCTCTCGGCAGCGACGTGGCCGGGGGCGACAGCCTGAGCCTCTTTGACGGCGTGGCCATGACCCTGCGGGCCTCCAAAGACCGGCGGATCCTGGACAACTGGGAGACCGCGGCCCTGACGGTGCCGGAGGCCTGGTATCTCGCCACCTCCGCCGGGGCGGGGTACTTCGGCGACGCCCCGGGCTTCGCGGCGGGGAACCCCCTCCACGCCATGGTGCTGGAGGACAGCGCCCTGCCCGGCACGGAGACGCTGAACGTCCGCCAGCGCTTCGAGCGCTGCGTCTACCACCGGCAGGAGAACGCCATCCGGGCGGTGTGGAGCGCCGGGCGGCGGGTCTACTCCGCGGAGGCAGACTGAGAAGGAAAGACGGAACGGGAGCCCGGAGGCCAAGCCTCCGGGCTCCCGTTCCTGTTGTAGAGGGTTTTTCAGAAGGGTGCGGGGGAGAAAACAGCGCGTCCTCCGGGGACGCGCCGGAAGGCCGGCGGGCGGCCCTCCGGCCCGCCCCCGAGGGGGTGGGCGGAAGAAGAAAAGAGGATCCGGTCAGGACTCCGCCGGGAAAACCACCCGGATGCGGGTGCCCTGCCCCAGCTTGCTCTGGAGCTGGATCTTTCCGTGGTGCAGCTGCACCGCGTGCTTGACGATGGAGAGGCCCAGGCCGGTGCCGCCGGAGGCCTTGGAGTGGCTCTTGTCCACCCGGTAGAAGCGCTCGAAGA
>CAKTSC010000110.1 GCA_934597465.1 uncultured Dysosmobacter sp. | reverse complement strand
CCCGTCATCGGCCGGGAGGAGGAGATCGAGCGGGTGGTGCAGATCCTCAACCGCCGCCAGAAGAACAACCCCTGCCTCATCGGCGAGCCCGGCGTGGGCAAGACCGCCATCGCCGAGGGCCTGGCCCAGCGGATCGTCAAGGGCGACGTGCCCTATAAGCTCCGGGAGAAGGAGGTCTACCTCCTGGATCTCGCGGCTCTCGTGGCCGGCACCCAGTTCCGGGGCCAGTTCGAGCAGCGGATGAAGGGCCTCATCGACGAGGTGAAGCGCCTGGGCAACATCATCCTCATGATCGACGAGATCCACAGCATCGTCAGCGCCGGAGACGCCGAGGGCAGCATGAACGCCGCCAATATCTTAAAGCCCGCCCTCTCCCGGGGCGAGATCCAGGTCATCGGCGCCACCACCTTCACCGAGTACCGCAAGTTCATCGAGAAGGACACCGCTCTCGAGCGCCGCTTCCAGCCCGTCACCGTCAACGAGCCCTCCATCGAGGACAGCATCGCCATCCTCAAGGGCATCGCCCCCTACTACGAGCGCTACCACGGCGTCAAGATCCCCGACGGCATGCTCCGCCAGGCCGTCCTCCTCTCCGAGCGCTATATCACCGACCGCTTCCTCCCGGACAAGGCCATCGACCTCATCGACGAGGCCTGCTCCGACCTCAACCTCAAGGACAAGGGCATCTCCCGCCGCATGGAGATCCAGCGGGAGCTGGAGGACTACGAGAAGGAGCGCGCCATGCTGGAGGAGAAGGAGGAGAAGGAGGAAGCCGACTACGCCCGCATGGCCGAGCTCAAGAGCCGGGAGCTCCAGCTCAACGCCGAGCTCCAGGCCCTCTGCGCCCAAGGCGATCCCCAGCTCTCCATGGAGAACCTGGCCCACGTCATCGAGCTCTGGACGAAGATCCCCGCCTCTCGCATCCGGGAGCAGGAGTTCCAGCGCCTGAGCCAGCTGGAGCAGCGCCTCAAGAGCCACATCATCGGCCAGGACGAGGCCGTGGCCGCCGTGGCCGCCGCCGTCCGCCGCAGCCGGGTGGGCATCTCCCCCAAGCATAAGCCGGTGAGCTTCATCTTCGTGGGCTCCACCGGCGTGGGCAAGACGGAGCTGGTCAAGCAGCTGGCGGAGGATCTCTTCAACTCCCCGGACGCCCTCATCCGCCTGGATATGTCAGAGTTCATGGAGAAGCACTCCGTCTCCCGCATCGTGGGCTCCCCCCCGGGCTACGTGGGCTATGACGAGGCCGGCCAGCTGACGGAGAAGATCCGCCGCAAGCCCTACGCCGTCATCCTCTTCGACGAGATCGAGAAGGCCCACCCGGATGTCCTGAACATCCTCCTGCAGATCCTGGACGACGGCGAGATCACCGACGCCCACGGCCGCAAGGTGAACTTCGAGAACACCGTCATCGTCATGACCTCCAACGCCGGCAGCTCCACCAGGGAGGGCACCGTGGGCTTCGGTCGCAGCGTCAGCGAGCAGGACCGGGAGAAGGCCATGAAGGCCCTGGAGCAGTTCCTCCGGCCGGAGTTCATCAACCGGGTGGACGAGGTCATCTGCTTCAACCGCCTGACGGAGGAGAACTTCAAGGGTATCGCCGCCATCATGCTGAAGGAGCTCCAGGACTCCCTCCGGGACAAGGGCATCACCTTCACCTATGAGCCGTCTCTCGTGGACTACCTCACGGAGAAGTCCTACTCCATCACCTACGGCGCCCGGAACCTCCGCCGCTGCATCCAGAAGGAGCTGGAGGATCCCATGGCCACCCGCATCATCGACAGCTACGAGACCCCCATCACCCAGATCCGCGCCCGGGCCCAGGACGGCGCCGTGGTGCTGGACTGCCTCTGAGAAGGGAGGGCGCACGATGAAGCTGTTCCGCCGGAATATCGACCCCCGCTGCGCCTACTGCCAGTTTGCCGCCACCCTCAGCGAGCGGGAGTGCATGTGCGTGAAGCGGGGCGTGGTGCCCGTGGAGCACCACTGCCGCTCCTTCCGCTACGACCCCCTCCGCCGCGAGCCCCCCCGCCCCGCCTCCCTGGAGACCGGAAACCTCCGGGAGAAGGATTTCACCCTGTAAAAAAGAAAGGCCGGACAGCCCCCGCTGTCCGGCCTTTCCTTCCTCCGCTCCCGCGCCTCACGGCACGTACTGCGCATAGAGCGCCGCGTGGTCATAGATGGCCCGCCAGGCGCTGTGGGCGTTCCCGGTGACGCAGAGATACCCCCGCCCCTGGGCGTCCTGGGCGTAGCTCACCGCGCAGGAGCCGGACTCCGCCACATACCCCGTCTTGGCCGCCAGCACCTCCGCGTTCCCGCAGTCCTTGTCCTCGATCCGCCGCAGAAACCAGTTGGAGAGATCCTGCCCTTCCGGATGGAACTCCGTCGCCGCCGTGTGGTAGTGCTTCGTGGTCAGGATCTCCCGGCAGACCTTATTTTCCATGGCCGCGCCCAGGATCAGCGCCATGTCCCGGGCGGTGCAGCGGTGCTCCGGATCGTAGAGCCCCACGCAGTTCGTAAAGTGCGCCCCGTCCGAGAGCCCCAGCTCCGCCGCCTTTTCGTTCATGCGTTCCACGAAGGCCTCCTGGGATCCGGCGCTGAGGGCCGCCAGCCCCAGGGAGGCGTCCGCCCCGGAGGAGAGGATGCACCCGTACAGCAGCTCCCGGGCGGGAACTTCCTCCCTCACCTCGTAGCCCACCACGCTGCAGTCGTGGCGGAAGCAGAAGTCCGCCGTCTCCCGATCCATCACAAAGACCTGCTCCCAGTTCGTGATACGCTCCGCCGCCACGAGGAGGGTCAGCACCTTCGTCATGGAAGCGGGGGAGAGGAGCCGATCCGAGCCCTTCTCCGCCAGGATCTCCCCGGTCTCCGCGTCCGCCAGCACCGCGAACTCGCTGGGGAAGTCCTCCCCCAGCGCCGCCGTCCCCTCCGCTGCGAAGAGGGCAAAGACCTCCTCCGGCTCCTCCTGGGGGATCTCCGGCCCGCTGGCGGCGGCGCTGCCGCTGCCGCCGCTCCCGTCGCTGGAAGCGGCGGGCGGCTCCTGCCGGGGCTGGGGCCGGGGCCCCCGCAGTAGCAGAAAGAGCACGAGCCCCGCCAGCGGCAGCGCCGCCAGCAGCGCCAGCTGCCGTCTCCGCCGGGCCCGTCTCCGCTGCTGCTCCTTGGCCTGCCGGGCCCTCCGCCGGGCCAGGCGCTCCTCCGTGGGGGGAAGATCATAGTTTCTCATAGCGGCTCCTGTCGTCAACTGCCCCGGAGGGCAGGGAAAATCGGATTTACCTCTCCATCATACCACATCCGCCCGGAAACCGCACCCCCCAAAAAAGAGGAAAGCCCCCGGCACCGAAAGGCGCCGGGGGCCTCATTTCAGTTCAGAAAGTCCTTCAGCTTCTTGCTGCGGCTGGGGTGGCGGAGCTTGCGCAGGGCCTTGGCCTCGATCTGGCGGATGCGCTCCCGGGTGACGTTGAACTCCTTGCCCACCTCCTCCAGGGTGCGGGTGCGGCCGTCCTCAATGCCGAAGCGCAGCTTCAAAACCTTCTCCTCCCGGGGGGTCAGGGTGGAGAGCACGTCCATCAGCTGCTCTTTGAGCAGGGTGAAGCTGGCGGCCTCGCTGGGCTCGCTGGCGCCCTCGTCGGGGATGAAGTCCCCCAGGTGGGAATCCTCCTCCTCGCCGATGGGGGTCTCCAGGCTGACGGGCTCCTGGGCGATCTTCAGGATCTCCCGCACCTTCTCCACGGGCATGCCCATCTCGGCGGCGATCTCGTTGGGGGAGGGGTCGTGGCCCAGCTCTTGGAGGAGCTGGCGGCTCACCCGGATGACCTTGTTGATGGTCTCCACCATGTGGACGGGGATGCGGATGGTGCGGGCCTGATCGGCGATGGCCCGGGTGATGGCCTGGCGGATCCACCAGGTGGCGTAGGTGGAGAACTTGTAGCCCTTGGTGTAGTCAAACTTCTCCACGGCCTTGATAAGGCCCAGGTTGCCCTCCTGGATGAGGTCGAGGAACAGCATCCCCCGGCCCACATAGCGCTTGGCGATGGAGACCACGAGACGCAGGTTGGCCTCCGCCAGCTTCTGCTTGGAGCTCTCGCCCTTCTTGTAGACCTTGCGGAGCTCCGCCTCCTCCTCGGGGGAGATCTCCGGGGTCTCGCCCCGCTTGCGCTGCTCCTCCAGCTCGTCCAGCCTGGCCTTGGCCTCGTTCCCGGCGGACATGGCCTGGGCCAGCACGATCTCCTCATCGGGGTTCAGCAGGGGCACCTTGCCGATCTCCTTCAGGTACATCCGCACGGGGTCATCGATGGAGAAGCTGCTGACCAGGGAGTTGGGATCTACCAGCTCCTCCTCCTCCACCTCGGCGATCTCCTCGGCGGCGGGCTCCTCGTCGGCAAGATCCGGCAGAATGTCCTCGTCGTTGGAGATGTCGATGTTCAGGGCCTCCAGGGAGTCGTAGACCTGATCCATCTGCTCGCTCTCCAGGTTCATGTCGTCCAGGGCCTCCATCAGCTCGCCGGAATCCAGCTTGCCCTTCTTCTTGCCCTTGGCCAGCAGCTCCCGGAGCTTCTCATTGGCGGTGATGAGGGCCGCCGCGGGCAGGGAGGCGATGAGCTTTTCATCCAGGGGGGCGTTCCGGGCGGCCTTCAGCTCGGCCTCCTTCTGCTCCTTCTCCGCCTGGTCGGTGGCGGCCAGAATGGCGTCCGCCTGGGCTTTCAGCTCCTGGGGGGTCAGGTTCTCCTGCTCCATCTGTTCCTTCTTCGTCATGCTTGCTTTCCTCCGTTACCCGATTTTCTGTATTTCTTCATGGCGGCCAGCAGGGGATCCTCCCCCGCGCCGCCGCGCTTTCCGGCTTCCTCCCGGATGATGCGTATGTAGTCCGCCAGGGCCTTGGGGGCCTCCGCCGCCGATTGGGGCCGCTGGCAGATGCCGGTGATGACGTCCATCTCCCGGGGCTCCAGCTCTCCCGCCAGGGCCGCCGCCTGGGGCGTCCGCCCCGCCTCCCGCTGCTGCCAGAGAAGGCGGAAGGCCTTGCCCAGAAGCGGCGAGGAGAAGTCCTCCTCCCGCACCGGGGCCTCCGGCGGGAAGAGGGCGGCGTCCAGGGTCAATAGCTGCAAAAGTCCCTCCTCCGCCCGGGCGGAGCGCAGGTTTTCGTAGCGCAGGCTCCGCTCCGCCGGCTGCAGCGCCGCCGCGGGATTCAGGTCCCGGCGCTGCTGGGCCTTCCGCTCCTGGGCGGCCCGGCGCTTGGCGGCCCGCTGCACCTCCAGCTTCATGGCCTCGGGGCTGATGTGGGCGGCTTCCGCCGCCCGGGTGGTGCAGATCTCCCGCTCCACCGCGTTGTCCAGGGAGGAGAGCAGGGCGCTGATCTCCTCGGCGTAGGCCACCCGATCCTCGTCCCGGCTGAGATCGTACTTCCCGGCCACCTGGGCCATCCGGAACTCGATGCCGTTCTCGCTGCCGGAGAGCAGCCGCTCAAAGGCCTCGGCACCGTGGTACTTGAGGTAGTCGTCGGGATCCTGCTTGACAAGCTCCCCGTCCTCCGTCCGCCGCCGGGGCAGCTGCAGCACCCGGACGGTGAACTCGGAGTTGTTGAGGAGCTGCAGCGCCTTCTCCGTGGCCGTTTTGCCGGCGTTGTCGTTGTCGTAGCAGAGCACCAGCTCCTTGGTGAAGCGGGAGAGGAGCCGGGTCTGCTCCGTGGTCAGGGCCGTGCC